>NZ_JBJDRI010000004.1:0-154472 GCF_044987425.1 Microbacterium sp. ZW T5_56
CCATGCGACCCGCTGGCCGAAGCCATGGCCGCGGAAGCATCGGCCGCCGGAACGGGTTGGAACGCGCTTGCAGCGGAGCCGCCACCGGACGCACCAGCCGCCACAGCGCCGTGAGTCGAGCCGTGGATCACGGCTGCAGGCATCGCCGGAGCGATGGCGGCCGGCAACGCCGGGGTGGCTCCCGCGGCGAGAGCAGCGACAGCCGTGCCGCCGCCTTGCAGCGTGGCGAGGTAAGCGGTGGCGCCGGTCGCGCCGATCGTGAGCGGAAGCAGTACGAACGCGAGACGGTGCGACACGTTCTGTGCCTCTTCGGCGACGATCGTGCATCGCGCGCAGTCCGCGAGGTGTTCCTGCACCTTGGTGCGGTCGCGGTTGCTGATCGTGCCGCGGGCATAAGTGCCGAGGCGTTCAACGACCCACTGGCAGGGAGACCCGTCATCCAAGCTGGCCAGGTGCGCGGTGATCCACGCTTCTCGCAGCCCCTCGCGGGCGCGTGCGGCGAGCTGGGCGACGGCCATCGGCTTCATCCCCAGCAGCGGACCGACCGTGGCGGGCTTCATCTGCTCGATCTCGGTGTACCAGAGCACCTCCTGCCACCGCGTCGGCAGGCTCCGGAAGGCGCGATGCGTCAGTCCGCGATCGAGTGCCTCCTCGGCTGCCTGGTCGGTGGATTGCGGGTCCGCGACCGCGTCGAGGTCCTCGATCGGGGAGTCGTTCTTCGCGCGTCCCCAGCTCGCCGCGGCATTGCGGATGCTGGAGAAGAGGTAGGCACGGAAGGCTCCCGTGGGACCGCCGCCACGACGGATCGCCTGGAAGATGCGGGTGTATGCCTCCTGCACGAGGTCGTCGGCATCGATCTTCGTTGTGATCGAGCGAGCGACGTGCATTCCGGCGGTGTAGTGCCGCTGCCAGAGCTCCGCGTAGGCCTCCGTGTCGCCCTCGCGGGTGCGTTCGACCAGCGTCGTATCGGGTACGGCGTCAGGGGTCACGGAGTCTTCAGCGTGCACAGCGGCTTTCGTTCGGGGCGAAATCGGCCGGCTACCACACGGCCATTGGGATATTCTCCCGCGAAATCGCCGCCGCGTCCAGTCTGTGGGAGCGTTTCCGTAGCCTTCACGGCTGCCAAGCGCGCAATGCCCGAGCCCGCCGAGCGCGCAGCGCCTGAGCCCGCCGAGTTCCTGGTGGGCGAGAAGTCACCTTCGGCGATGGATGACGAGACCGTCGCCCACCCGAACAGAGCGAGGTTCCGGACCCTCACCAACGGGCGTCGAGCGCAGGCACAGCGGCAACTCGCGACACGGGGCGCGAGTGTGCATTTGGCACACCTTTATGACGCAAGATGACGGAGAAAAACCCTGGTCGGTTTGGTAGTCTGGCCTTCGCGGCATCGTCCCCAGCGGCCGCGGTTCGGCAGGGGGAGCCGAGGCCATTATTCGTCCCCAGCGAGAGCCCGTTCCCGCCGGACTGAGGGGCGGCACGTCAGTCTGACGGCCGCCCCTTTCTCGTTCCCAGCCGCAGGCCGGGGATGGAAGATCGAAAACGCCGCTCTGCGGTTCAGCAGAGCGGCGTTTTCGATCTCTCAGCGCGAGTTCAGACGCGAGTACCGTCCGCCCACACCGCGCGCACATGCAGATCGCGATCCAGCAGCACGGCATCGGCGGCGTAGCCCTGGCGCAGCCGGCCCAGGTCCTCACCGCGGCCGATGAGCTCGGCAGGGGTACGCGTCAGAGCGTCGATAGCCTGCTCGAGCGGAACGCCCGCCTGCACCACGTTGCGCAGCGCGGCATCCTGCGTCAGCGTCGATCCCGCGATGGATCCGCCCTCCACCAGCCGGGCGACACCGTTTCGCACCTCGACCGCCAGCGCGCCGAGGATGTAGTCGCCATCGCCGACGCCGGCCGCGGCCATCGCGTCGGTGACCAGCACGATGCGCCCTGGAGCCGAGGCGAACATCATGCGGATGAGGTCCAGATCGACATGCGTGCCATCGGCGATGATCTCCAGGCGCACACGCGGGTCGGACGCCGCAGCAACCACGGGGCCGGGCTTGCGATGGTGGATGCCCGGCATCGCGTTGAACGCGTGCGTGATCAGCGTGGCGCCGGCGTCGAACGCCTCACCGGCGATGTCGGCGTCCGCATCGGTGTGACCCACGGCCGCGATCGCACCCGAAGCGACCACCGTGCGAACGGCGTCCAAGCCGCCACTGAGCTCCGGAGCGAGCGTGACCTGCCGCACCGTGCCTTCGCCAGCGTCGAGGAGGTGCTGCACGAGGTCCGCCTCGGGGTCGCGCAGCAGCTCCGGATCATGCGCGCCCTTGTGACCCGGATCCAGGAACGGACCCTCCAGGTGCGAGCCCAGGATGTCGCGGTCGGTGCGGGTGAGATCGGCGATGAGCGCCACATTCGCGGCGAGCTGATCGATCGTTGCCGTCACCAGCGAGATCACGGCGCGCGTGGTTCCGTGGCTGCGGTGCACGGCGCGGGCGGCGCGGATGGCGTCGACGCCGTCATCGTAGGCGTGCCCCGCGCCACCGTGCCCGTGCACGTCGATGAATCCCGGCGTGAGGATCGCGCCCTCACCCGCCACCTCGACGGCGTCGATCACCACGTCGGCTTCGGCCGCGACATCCTGCCAGGGCGTCGTCTGCCCGGTGGCGAGGATCCCGTCGTCGTCGAGCAGGGCCCAGGCTCCGGGAAGTCGCTGGCCCGACTCGATGATGTCGACCGAGTGGATGAGAGTGCGCATGGATGCTCCTGTCAGGGACCGGGCGGTCACGCCTGCGGCCAGTCGATCTCGGGGCTGCGGTAGTAGCCGATCCCGTCAGCCTGCCACGCCGGCGCCTGCTGTGCGACGCGCTCACGCAGCGACGCCCACGTCCGCTCCGGCCCGCCGGCAGCGCTCCAGCCGATCTCAGCGAGACCGGGCAGACGGGGGTACGTCATGTAGTCGATGTCCGCCGACGTGCGGATGCTCTCGGTCCACAGCGGAGCCTCGACGCCGAGGATCTGCGACTCATCGATTCCCGGCACGACGGCCGCAGGATCCCACGCATAGGACTCCTGCACGCTCGTCGGCCCGTCGGCCCACGCGAGTCCGAGCTCGGTGGATGCGTCGTACTTCATGTCGAGGTACGCCGCGTCGGCGGGAGAGATGATGAGCGCGCCGCCACCCTCGACGAAGGTCCGGGCTGCATCGGCGACACCCTGTTGCGGCGTACGGAATCCCCAGTACTGACCGACGGTGCCCGCAGCCAGAGTTCCGGATCGACCCGCCTCGTGCCAGGCGATCGGAGTCTTGCCTGTAGCCGCGATGGCCGCGCTCGCGGTTCCCACGAACGTGGCGAAGTCGGCGGGGTCGGTGCCCAGACACTCGTCGCCACCAAGGTGCACCCACGGTCCGGGCGTCATCGCCGCCACCTGGGTGAACACGTCCGTGATGAACGCGTCGGTGGCGGGATCGCCCACCTTCACCGATGAGAAGCCCACGCCCCAGCCGAGGTAGGGTTCGCCGAAGACCGGGAGCGACTGATTGAGGCGCGCGGCGTCGGCCTCGAGGTGCTCGTTCATCACCGGCTGCTCGGTGAATTCCGGATACGCCACCGTGATGGCGTGGGTGTGACCCGGGGTGTCGATCTCCGGCACCACCGTCATGTGCCGGGCGGCCGCGTACGCAATGATCTCCGCGTAGTCGTCGGCCGTGTAGAAGCCGCCCTCATCGCCGAGCGCCGCGGTGCGACCGCCCAGATCGGTGAGCTTCGGCCAGCCGTCGAGCTCGATGCGCCAACCCTGATCATCGGTGAGGTGCAGGTGCAGCACGTTGATCTTGTACGCGCTGATCCCGTCGATGAAGCGGCAGACTTCCGCCACCGAGAAGAAGTGACGGGCGACATCCAGCATCACTCCGCGATAGGCGAAGCGCGGGCTGTCGGTGATGTCCGCTCCACGCACGAACCAACCGTCCGCGTCCTGGGCGATCAGCTGTCGCAGCGTCTGTGTTCCCCAGAACGCGCCGCGCGGGGTCGTCGCCTGGATTAGAACTACGTCGCCGGTGCGCAGCGAGTACGCCTCGTCGGCTGCACCGGGGCCGAGCGCGACGACGATGTCACCAGGCTCGGGGGAGACGCCGATGATCAGCTCCATGCCCAGTCCGGTGCGTTCGGCGACCGCGGCGGCCAGCAGGAAGGCTTCGCCGCGCGTCACCTCGCCCGTGACGATACGAGTGGCTTCGGTCAGGCGCACCGGAGGTGCAGCGGTGACGGAATTCGGAAAGGGAATCAGGGGGAGTGGAGCGACGCCGATCGACATGTAAGGAAACCTAACAAACACCGCACCTTGAATCCATGACGGCGTCGATAATTCCTCGGATTGCCCGTTTCGTCCTGTGCCGGGACGGCGACGAGCGCCTCCCCGATTCCGCTACACTCGCTGGTGTCGCGACTGGCGTAAAAGGTGGGTCACCACCGGGAAGCGATTCAGATTTTCGACCGCGCGCCTGGGTCGATTCGGAAACACGCAGAACACCCTCGTGGAGGCATCCGCCATGACCGATTCCTACTTCAACGCCCCGCTCGCCGAGGTCGATCCTGAGATCGCCGAGGTTCTCGAGCGCGAACTGACCCGTCAGCGCGACTACCTCGAGATGATCGCATCCGAGAACATCGTGCCGGTGTCGGTGCTGCAGTCGCAGGGCTCCGTGCTCACCAACAAGTACGCCGAGGGCTACCCGGGCAAGCGATACTACGGCGGTTGCGAGGAAGTCGACGTCGCCGAGGAGCTGGCGATCGAGCGGGCCAAGAGCCTGTTCGGCGCCGAGTTCGCCAACGTCCAGCCGCACTCCGGTGCCACCGCGAATGCTGCCGTGCTGCACGCCATCGCACGCCCCGGCGACACGATCCTGGGTCTGTCGCTTGACCAGGGCGGTCACCTCACGCACGGCATGAAGATCAACTTCTCGGGCCGCCTGTTCAACATCGTCGCGTACGGCGTCGACCCGGAGACCTCGCTCGTCGACATGGACGAGGTGCGTCGCCTGGCCGTTGAGCACCAGCCGAAGGTCATCATCGCGGGCTGGTCGGCTTACCCGCGTCAACTCGACTTCGCGAAGTTCCGCGAGATCGCCGATGAGGTCGGTGCCTACCTCTGGGTGGACATGGCGCACTTCGCCGGGCTCGTCGCCGCGGGCGTTCACCCGAACCCGGTGCCGCACGCACACGTGGTCTCCTCGACCGTGCACAAGACCATCGGCGGCCCCCGGTCGGGCTTCATCCTGACCAACGACGCCGACATCGCCAAGAAGATCAACTCGGCTGTGTTCCCGGGCCAGCAGGGCGGCCCGCTCATGCACGTGATCGCCGCGAAGGCCACCGCGTTCAAGCTCGCGGCCACCCCGGAGTTCAAGGACCGCCAGGAGCGCACCCTCCGCGGTGCGAAGCTCATCGCCGAGCGTCTGCTGCAGGACGACGTGAAGAACGCCGGCATCGCCGTTCGTTCGGGCGGCACCGACGTGCATCTGGTGCTGGTCGACCTGCGTGACGCCGAGATCGACGGCAAGCAGGCCGAAGACCTGCTGCACGAGATCCACATCACGGTGAACCGCAACGCCGTCCCGAACGACCCGCGTCCGCCGATGGTCACCTCGGGTCTGCGCATCGGAACGCCCGCCCTCGCCACCCGCGGCTTCGATGATGCCGACTTCGCCGAGGTCGCTGACGTCATCGCGCTCGCGCTGCTGCCGAACGCCGACACCGAGGCGCTCAAGGCTCGTGTGAAGGTGCTGGCCGACAAGTTCCCGCTCTACCCGGGGCTGGCCCAGTGACCGCTGTCGTCCTCGACGGCAAGGCCACCGCTGCGGCCATCAAGGACGAGCTGACCGAACGGGTCGCCGCGCTGAAGGCGCAGGGAATCACGCCCGGCATCGCCACCGTGCTGGTGGGCGCCGACCCCGCATCGCAGCTGTATGTGGGCATGAAGCACCGTCAGTCCGAGGCGATCGGCATGAACTCCATCCAGGTGGAGCTGCCGGCCGATGCCACGCAGGCCGACGTTGAAGAGGTCATCGACCGCCTCAACGCCGACCCGTCGTGCCACGGCTACATCGTCCAACTGCCGCTGCCGAAGCACATCGACACGGACGCGATTCTGGAGCGCATCGATCCGGCGAAGGATGCGGATGGCCTCCACCCGACCAACCTCGGCCGGCTCGTGCTCAACGTCAACGCTCCGATCGCGACGCCGCTGCCGTGCACGCCGCGCGCGGTGATCGAGCTGCTGCTGCGCAACGACTATGACCTCACTGGCAAGCACGTGGTGGTCGTGGGTCGCGGTGTCACGATCGGTCGCTCGATCGGGCTGCTGCTCACGCGCCGCGCGATCAACGCGACCGTCACGCTCACGCACACGGGCACCCAGGATCTGCCGTTCTTCCTGCGTCAGGCCGACGTGATCGTCGGCGCTGCGGGTGTGAAGCACCTGGTGAAGCCCGAGGACGTCAAGCCCGGCGCCGCCGTGCTCGACGTGGGTGTCACACGCGAAGTTGACCCGGAGACGGGCAAGAGCAAGGTCTACGGCGACATCGCCCCGGGTGTCGAGGATGTGGCGGGATTCCTCTCGCCGAATCCCGGCGGCGTGGGACCGATGACCGTGGCTCTGCTGATGACCAATGTGGTGGAAGCGGCCGAGCGCAGTCTCGCCTGATGCCACTCACCGGGGCGGGCTCTTCTTCGGAGGGGCCCGCCCCGGTGTCGCATGCGGGACCCGATCGATGAGGATTCGAGGACGATGAACGACAGAAGCGGTTTCCGCATCGGTGCGCTGGTGTGGCTGGCCGTCGCGAACTTCTCGATGGGTATCGACGGCTACGTGCTCGCCGGCCTGCTGCCGCAGATCGCGACCGATCTGAAGGTCGACGCGGCTGCCGCGGGCCAGCTGATGAGCGTGTTCGCGGTCACCAGTGCGATCAGCGGTCCGGTGCTCGGTGCGCTCACCGGGCGGTGGGAGCGCAAGTTCACGATCCTGCTGTCGCTCGGCGTCTTCGTCCTCGGCAATCTGCTGGTGGGCCTGGCCCCGACCTACTTCTGGGCGATGGCAGGACGCGTCGTCTCCGCTCTCGGCGGTGCGCTGCTGAGCGCGGCGGTCGGTTCGTACGTGGTCGCGGCTACGCCGGAGCAGTTCCGCGGACGCGCCCTGTCGTGGGTGATGGGCGGGTTCCTGTTCGCCACGGCGCTCGGCGTTCCGGTGGGACTCGTGATCGGCCAGGCGGACTGGCGCATCCCGATCTTCCTGGTGGTGGGTGTCGGAGTGGTCGCGATGATCGGCATCTTCCGCGGCGTCACGCCCCTGCACCTGCCGGCGACGACCGTGCGCGAGGCGCTGAGTCCGCTCACACAGCCGCGGATCCTGCTGGCCCTCGTCGTCCCCGCCGGACTCATGTGCGCGAGCTACCTGTGCTTCACATACGCCACCCTGATTCTCGGGCCGCGCATCGGTGAGGGGTATCCGATGATCGCCGCGCTGTTCGGCTACGGCGTCGTGAGCCTGGTCGGCAACCTCGTCTCGGGTCGTGTGATCGATCGTCGCGGACCCGTGGCGGTGCTGACGGTGATCCTCGCCGCGGTCGTGACTGCGGCCGTCCTCGGCTGGCTGGGGCTGATGCTTCCGGGAATCCTCGGGGCTGTCGCGGGTGTGGCGTGGTTCCTGGTTTGCGCGTTCTTCAACGGCGGCTCCGGGGTCGCCGGTCAGGCACGCCTCGCGAGTATGGTCTCGCCGACGGTGGCCGCCCTCGTGCTCGCGGTGAACACCAGTGCCATGATGCTCGGCAGCGGACTGGGCAGCGCCCTCGGCGGCGTCGCGTTGGTGGCGGGATCGAGTGCGGATCAGCTGCTGCTCATCTCCGGCGGCATTCTTGCGGTGACGCTGCTCGTGCACCTGCTCACGCTGTCGTGGATGCGCCGCGGCGCGACCGCCGCAACACCGGCCTCCGGTTAGCGACGGCGTGCAAGCGGCGCGACCGGGGCGTATTCGTTGTGATCACAGTGGGTGGCGCTTCCGCGCGGCGCGATTAAGCTACGAACGGGGAGTCGAGGAACCGTCCAAGACGGCGGATCCCGGTCGGGGAGACCGGTCGATTTGACGCAGTGTCGGTTCAACGTCGGATCCAGGGGACGTCGGTGTACCCGAAAACACCGAACGTGATTCGCGAGGGGAGATGATGCGAAGTGTCGGATGAACTACAGACCGACCGTGACCTGATTCAGGCGGCGCGGCAGGGGGATCAGTCGGCGTGCGCTGAACTGTGGGAACGGCACCGTCGGCCCGGATATGTCGCCGCTCGGAGCCAGACGTCGGTGCTGGACCCGGAGGACGTGGTCTCCGAGGCCTTCGTGCGTGTCTTCCGCATGCTGGCGGAGGGTGGGGGACCGGATCGCTCGTTCCGGCCGTATCTGTACCAGGTGATTCGCACCGTGATTCGCGACGAGCTCCGGCCATCCGAAACCGAACTCGACGAGTCGACCGCCGATGTCGCGGTCGACGCGTTCGACGTCGAATCGGCGTTCGATCGGGATATGGCCCGCCGTGCCTTCGAGCAGGTGCCAGAGAAGTACCGACCTGTGCTGTGGCAGGTGGAGATTGAAGGGCGCTCGCCCCGCGACGCGGCGAAGCTGCTGGGGATGACCCCCAATCATGTGTCCGCCCTCCGTGTGCGCGGCCGCCGAGCCCTGCGTCGCGCATGGATCGAAGTGCAGGTTTCGTCGATTCGCAGCACTGACGCGTGCGACGAGTTCGCCATTCTGCTGGTCCGCGAGGCGACAGAGCCGATTGCCGCGTCGCAGGCTGCTCGCCTGCAGGCGCATCTGCACAGCTGTCGCTCATGCCGCAAGGCGAGCGACGAAGCACACTCGCTTGCAGACATGATCGGTGGTCGCGTGCTGCCGCTGATCATCGCGTGTGGCGCTGGTGTGGGGGCTGCGATGCCGTGGGGCGAGACAGCTGCCGCTGCGGCGACGGTCGCCGGCGCAGGCACGACCGCTCTCGCATCTACGGCCTCGGCCCCCGCAGCCTTGGCGTCGGGCGTGAAGGCCGTTGGTGTCGCAACCTTCGCGCCGAAGGCGATCGCGGCTGTCGTTGCGAGCGTCGTCGTCGTCGGCGGTGGTGCGGGTGTGTGGAATGTGGTGACGTCGAATCAGGGGAGCGGTGACGATGTGGTCGCTGCAGCGGTTGTGCTCGTGGAGCCCGCTGCCCCCGTGTCGCCCACCGCTGCGATTCCTGCGCCTGTGCCAGAGGTGGTGCCGACGCCGGTCGCGACAGAGGAGCCGGTGATCGAGGAGATCTCAGACCCGATCCAGCCCGAGCCCAGCTCGCCGCCCCCGGTGGTCGAGCCGGAACCCGCCCCACCGGTGCCGACGCCAGTGCCCACACCGACCACCGAACCTGTGCGCATGACGGCGCCGGAGGTCACCGGTGCCTGCGCCGCACGCATCAGCGACACCGAGTTCAGCATCCAGGGCGCAGCCAGCGGCGCCGGCACAGTGCAGGTTGCTCCCACGCAGGGCGACACATCGAGCTTCGTCTCGGCCGCGGTGGACGATAGCGACCCGTATCGCTGGGCAACCGATCCCGTGACCCTCACCGCCACCGGCGTCTCGTTCCGCGGAGTCGCGCCTGACGGCACGGTGGGGTCGTGGGTGTCGGTGAGTGTGCAGGTGTGCTGACCCGCGTCCTAGGGGAAGAGCGCCTGGCCGACGAACTCGCCCTCGCGGCAGCCCGTGGGTATCGCGAAGACGGCGGATCCGATGTGAGTGGTCCACTCGTTCAACAGGTCGAGCTCGTCGATCCGCGACTGGAGCGGGAGGAACTGGGCCGTCACGTCGCGTTGGAATGACGTGAACACGAGGCCGGAATCGGAGATCTGCTCGGAGCCGTTCTCGGCAGCGATGTCGTAGTTGTAGCTGCGCCGGTAGATGCGTTCGTTCGAGTTGGTGGAGCGCGCCCGTCGCACGTGAGCGTAGGTGCCGATGGTGGGGAAGCCGAGGGAGTCCTTCGCCCCCAGATCCGGCTCGTCGTGCTCGGAGGCTCCGGTCAGGGGTGCGCCGGTGTCCAGGCGCCGACCGATCGCCTGTTCTCGACCGGTGCGATCGACGCGGTCCCAGCGGTCCAGGTGCATCGTGATCCGTCGCACGACGAGGCTTGTGCCACCATCCAGCCAGGGCGGGGTCTCGGCGCCGGTGTTCCAGACCACGCTGGCGAAGTCCGCCGAACCAAGCGCCGGATTGGCGGTGCCGTCGAGCTGGCCCATGAGGTTTCGCTGCGTGGTGCTCCCCGGCTCGGTGCCGTAGGCGCGACGAAAGCCCTGCTGGGTCCACCGCACGGTGGCGAACTCGCGAGCCACCTTCAGCAGCTGTCGTTGCGCGTAGGTCACGGTGACGGGGTCATCGGCGGCGATCTGAAGCAGGAGATCGCCGCCGTTCCACTCTTCGCGCAGTCGGTCGTGGGTGAACGGGGGCAACTCGCTCAGCCACGACGGCGCGGCGTCGGGCTTGACGATCTCGACCAGTCGTCGTCCGAAGCCGAACGTCACCGTGAGCCGCGCCGGGAGCAACCCGAGTTCAGGGGAGGCATCGGTGGAAGGCGAGTTGCCCTGCGTGAGCCGCGCGGCGATCTGGGTGAGCGAGGAGAGCATGCGGCGCAGCTCAGCGGGGCTTGCCGCCGAATCCCGGATCGTCAGGGCGACCAGCGCCTGCTGTGCCTGTGGTTCGGTCTCCACGCCGGCCTGATGCTCACCGTAGAACGGCAGCGTCTGTGTGCCACGCAGCCGCTCTGCTTCGCGGAGCGCCGCCGCGTGCGCGTCCGAGCGGATGGCAGCCTCATGCCCGGCCAGCGAACGCTCGCCGACCAGCGCGGCGGCAGCCCCGAGGGACGCGGCGGCACCACCGGTGAGCAGTCCCCGTCGAGTGAATCGGAACCCCTGCTTGTCCGTCACGACGCCTCGCCGGTTTCGGTGTTGCTGCTGGTGCTGGAGCGTCGACGACGCCACAGCGTGATGCCGAGCAGCCCCAGCACCCCGCCCCCGGCGGCCCAGAGGGCAGGGCGGGCGTCGAGGCCCGGCTCGGGCACCGCCTGTGCGGCGATGCTCGGTGCGGTTCGGTCGTTCACCCTCGGCGACGCGCTCGGAACATCTGCGGGGACCGGCTCGTACTCGATGGCGGGGGTGTCTGAGCCTGCCGTATAGGTCACGGTGAAGCGCGCCTCCATCGGCTGACCGTCGGCAGCGACCACGTGCCAACGCACGTCATACGTCCCGTCCGAGGCCTCATCGGCAAACCGTAGCGACACGCTCCGACCCTGCGTCTCGGGATCTTCGACGCGGACGGCATCGCCGACCTCGTTCACGATCAGCACGGCGGCATTCACCTGCAGGAGATCCACCGTGAAGCCGAGCGTGAGTCCATCGCGGTCAATCGCATCGATGCGCCATTCGCTGGCCGCGTAGCCCGCATGCGGGGGCCGCTCACGCAGCGGTGCGTAGGCGTCCGGCGGTGTCGTCGCAGACATGGTCGGGGCCGGGGAGCCAGCCGGATCCGCTGCTTCGGCGGGCGTAGCCGCGATGCCGCAGAGCAGGGTGCTGATCACCACAGCGATCGAGAATCGTGCCGCGCTCACGGTGCCGGGGGTGTGTAGTCGATGGGGAACAACACCGCGTTGTTGTCGGCGTCCGCCTCGACATACTGCTGCTTCGGGTCGACCGTGATGCGGATCCAGTACTTGCCGGCCGGGAGGTCGGTGACGTCGACCCACTGGTCGAAGAGGCGCGGTCCGTAGTAGTCGGCCCAGCCGCCGTTGATGCCCTGTTCCGCCAGCCCGCAATCAGCTGGCGGGAGCTCCAGGAAGACGTCTCCCTCGGCGACGTCGCGCACCTCGTACTGCTGCACGTCCGTGAGACAGAAGCTGATCTTCGCGTTCTCGGCCAGTACCGTGCTCTGATCTTCGGAAAGCAACTCGAAGTTGACGTAGTCGTTGACGTGGAAGCGCTGTCGAACCTCGTGGTAGATGAACTCGCCCGCGTCGTGGATGTACACGTGGTCGTCGCCGTAGACGAACTGCTGCGCCGGCTGCGCCTCGCCGTCGGCCACAGAGTGGGTGTCGAGGGCGACGATGTGCAGCAGCCCTCCGATGTTGGCGGTGGAGGTGGCAAAACGCAGCAGGGTGCGCCCGGGAATCTCCTCCGTGTCGATGAACGTGGTGGTGGGCGGCGGGAAGTCCTCGCCGCCCGCGGCCGTCAGGATCGGCGTGAGGTCCGGTGGCTGAATGTCGGCGCAGTCTTTCAGCGACTCGCACACGGTGTAGACCTTCGCCGCCAGGTTTGCCGTTGTGCCCAGGGCAACGGTGTACTCCTGGCTGAGCCCGCTCGTCGCGGGGAAGGTAGTGGCCCCGGGACCCTCGAGCACCGGGGTGATTCGCAGTCTCACGCTCGCCTCGCCGGGGGTGATGTACTCGATCTCGTCGAAACGAAAGATCCCGTGTTCGTCCGTCTTCGTGTCGAGAAGCGCGAGAGGTCCCGTGGAGTACAGGCGCACCATCGCGCCCGATGCGGCCGACTCACCGGCGTCGAAGGTGCCGTTGCCGTTGGCGTCTCGAAACACGAAACCGGCGACGCCGCCAGCCGGCGGCGCTGCAACGGCGGGCGCGGATTTCGCCGACCACAGCCAGACGGCTCCGACCCCGCCGGCGAGGAGCACGACGAGCGCCGCGGCGGCGATGACGATCGCGCGGCGCGATCGGTGCCTGCCGTCGGGATTGGGCAGGTCATTGGTCGTTGCTCTCACGAAGCCAGATCGTAGCAGCGGGTTCCTCCGGTCCTGCGTTGCAGCGACCATGCTCCCCCCTCAGCGCTCGTCCTCTTCCGCCACTGGGGTCAAATGTGAGTGCTCATTGGGGTCAAAACGCAAGCCTTTCGACAAACGGCGTCATGAAAATCCCGGTTCGACCTCTTGTCCTATGAGTGTGCAGTCACCACGACCGCCACCACCGGAGGAGAGCTCGCGGCCCCAAAGCCGCCGAGCTACGTCAAGATGTCGAATTCGCGAGGATGCAGTGAACATGAGTAGGACACGGGAGCCCAGCCCACGTCGAAGCGTGCGCCAGCGTTCCGCACGCGTGCATTTCGCCCCCACATTCCGCCGCGTGTGCTTCGCCACCGCGGGAGCATTCGCCATCGCGCTCGGTGCGCTGGCGCCGGCGGGCATCGGTCTGACGCCGGCGACTCCGGCCTTCGCTGACGTGACCGTCAGCGGCGTCGTGAACAGCTACCAGAAGGTGTCGGCGGTCTCCGGCAACACTGTCACCGTCACGGGTGCGGTGACCGGTGCAGCGACGCCGTTCGCGGTCGGCGACAAGGTCATGCTGATCCAGATGACGGGCGTTGCGCCGGTGCAGTCGGGCTCGAACATGGGCAACTACGACAACGCGACGATCACCGCGATCAGCGGCGGGACCATCACGCTTTCGGCGATCACTCGCACCTACTCGCCGGGAACGGAGGCGGTGCAGCTCGTACGTGCGATTCATGATGCGGGCACGGTCACCGTGAGTGCTGCCGTCACGGCGAAGGCCTGGGACGGCTCGACGGGTGGTGTGGTCGCGCTGTCGGGCGGCATCCTGCAGCTCGACGCCAACATCGACGCCTCGGCGAAGGGATTCAACAACGTCAACACACCGACAGGCACTGTCGTGCCGTGTATCGCTCCGGCAACGGGGCAAGGGCAGACGACCGGTCGTGGTGGAGCAGCTCCCTCGATCTACGGCGGGCTCGGCGGTGGCGGCATCGATGGTGGTGGCGGCACGGCGAAGACCTTCCCGGCCGGTCGCACCGAAACTTTCGGCGGTGGCGTCGGTTGCGCGAGCCCCGGAGTGGCGGGCACCAACGGAGGTAACGCGACGGGTCCGTTCGTCTCAGGCGGCCTGAGCTACTACGGCGGAGCCAAGGGCGGCGCGAGCGGTGGTGGCGGCGTGACTGGTGGCGGTGGTGCCGGCGGTGCACTGTACGTCCTGCCCCCCATCGGAAACGGTGGCGGCGGTGGTGGTGGCGGCGTCAACGGTGGCGGCGGCGGTGCGTGGTACCAGGCCTTCGCCGGAACAGTCGGCGAGCACTTCTCCCGTGGCGGTGGTGGCACGATGGGTGTCGGCAATGGTGGTGACGGAATCATCGGCGGTACCGGAAAGAACCAGTCCGGCAGCCCAGGTCAAGACGGCAGCGCCGGCGGTGGCGGTGGATCGTATGGCGGCGGCGGCGGTGCCGCGAACAACAACTCCGGCGGCGACGACTCCGCTGGTGGCGGCGGTGGCGGCAGCTGGACCGGCGGCGGAGCCGGAGGTTTCAGCGGTGGCGGGACGTGGAACGGCAACCCTCCGGTCAGCAGTCCTATCGCGGCTCTGGCCGGTGGTAACGGAAATGCTGCCGTCGGCGCACCCCTGCCCGATGATCGGCACTATTTGAACTTGACGAATCCCCGCCTGATGATGGGCGGTGCGGGTGGCCGTGGCAGTGCTGACTCCGGGTACATCCCGGGCGGCGTCGGTGGCGGAATCGTGTACGCAGATTTCCAGACCATCGCGGGTGCGGGCGACGTCGTCTCTAATGGTGGCGTCGGCGCCTCGCCGGCAACCTACGGCGGAGGCGCGCACTCTGGTGCCGGCGGTGGCGGTGGCGGTCAGATGCGCATTCGAGCGCAATCAATCGCGACCACCGGAGCGTTCACGCTCTCGGCTGAGGGCGGTCTCGGTGGGGTGGCGACCCGCAACACCGCTGGCCAGAGCGGATGTTCTGTCGCTCGAAATGACTGCCACGCTGGTGTCTCTGGAGCGGGTGGTGGTGCCGGCGGCATCTGGGTGGAACTCGTCGGAGCGGTGGCAAGTTGCCCGGCAGATCCGACCCTTTACAACATCGCGTTCGAACTCGACGGCGGATCCGCGGGTGGCGCCATTGCCAACCCGAAGAACAATATGAATGCGGGTACCGGCGGCGACGGCGGCACGGGCCTCGGCTGCATCAGCTCGCCCCCGCAGCAACTGACGTTCGAGAAGACCTCGGACCCGGCGCCCGGCACCGTGGTGAAGCCCGGTGACGAGATCACCTACACGGTGACCGTGAAGAACATCACGAACGCGACCGTCACCGACGGTCTGCTCACCGACGACATGAGCGCCGTGCTCGACAAGGCGACGCTCGTAACGCCACCCACGCTGACCTGCACGCCCGCAGCGAACCAGTGCGGTGCGGTGTCCTACACGGCGCCGGCGACTCAGTTCACCTGGACCAGTTCGGCAAGCGCACAGATGCAGGGCATGACCACGGCGACGATCACGTACAAGGTCAAGCTGAATGAGGACGACCCGGCGACGCCGGACGTCAACGAGGCGGCCGTCGGCACCGTCGGCAACGTGCTGGTGGAGCCGGGTATCCATGTCGACCACCCGATCCTGATCACAGGCAAGGACTCCGACCCGGTGACGGGAACGCAGGTGGACCCCGGTGACACCGTCACCTACACGATCTGGTTCGAGAACACCGGAAGCGTTCCTGCCACGGCGCAGACTTTCACCGACGACCTGTCGGCAGTGCTCGACAAGGCGAAACTCGTCCCCGACAACACCACACCGACGCTGACGGTGACCTCGCTCCTGCGTGGCACCCCGGACGTCCCGGGTGGTGCCATCGGCACGGCGACCTTCGACGGCACCGCGGGTGCTGAGAAGATCACGTGGACCGGCGACATCCCGGCACACACCCGAGTTTCGGTGACCTACGCGGTCGTCGTGAACGTGGATGACCCGGCCACGCCTAACGTGGACGAGGGAGCCTTCGGCGAACTGCAGAACGTGTTCCTCGATCACGGCACGGAGCACCCGGTCTCGGCGACTCTTGTGTGGAACAAGGTCGATGCGGAGACGGCGGCCCTGCTGGCCGGATCGATCTGGAAGCTGACTCCGGTGGATGCGAACGGTGCCGTCGATCCCACTCGCGCCATCATCGACCCGATCGAGGACTGCGTCGCGGCTGCGGCCACCGACTGCCTGGGCCCGGACAAGGAGCCCGCTGCCGGAAAGTTCCGTCTGCCGGGACTCGTGCCCGGTGAGTATGAACTCGAAGAACTCCAGGCACCCACGGGGTATGACCTTCTGGCCGACCCGATCGCCGTCACCGTTCGTGACGACGCGAGCGTCACGGTTCTCGAGGACATCGAGAACGAGGCCCAGCCCGCGCCGGTCTCCCTGCTCTGGCAGAAGGTCGATGCATCGGGTGTCGCGCTGATCGGTTCCGAGTGGAAGCTGACCCCCGTGCTGGCCGACGGCTCGCCGGACCCCAGCCGAGCGGCCATCGCGCTCATCGATGACTGCCACCCCGACAACGCGACGTGCAACGGCATCGATAAGAACGTCGCCGGCGGCGGCTTCCGGGTGAACGATCTGCTGCCGGGGTTGTACGACCTCGAGGAGACCAAGGCTCCCGCCGGCTTCGAGAAGCTCGCCGCCCCCATCCGCATCGCGGTGGAGGACAACGGCACGCTCACCGAGATCGCAGACATCGTGAACGAGCAGCAGGGTGTTCCCAGTCTGCCTCTCACGGGTGGTCTGGGCAGCGACTCCTTCTGGATCCTCGGCGGAGGGCTCGGCCTGTTCACGGTCGTCCTCCTGGCCTGGTTCGAGATCCGCTCGAGGAGGTCGCGCGCCACGCTACGCCTCTGATGTCCACCGATGTGAACTTCCAACCCAAGAACCCGTTTCCCGAAAGGAACACCATGAGTGAGATCCACTCCACCCGAATGAAGAAGGTCCTCGCCGGCGGCGCGGCCCTTGCGCTGGGCCTCATGGGCGCAGTGACCCTGTCCGCGCCCGCCTCTGCAGCGAATGGCAACATCGATCCGTCCGAAACCGGCTCGATCACCATCCACAAGCACGAGAGCCCGAACAGCGGCACCTCGAACAACCCCGGCGACGGCGCCATCGTCCCCGAGGGCGACCCCATTGAGGGTGTCGAGTTCGACGTGTGTCTCATCCAGGGCGGCGACTTCAACAACGTGCTGTCGACCAACAACACGTTCTGGGATGCCGTGAAGGCCCTCGACCCGACGGCGGCCCTCCCGGCCGGTGTCACGCTCGACTGCAGCTACGGCCCGGTAACCACGGACGCCAACGGCGTCGCGGTGACCACCACTGCACTCCCGCTGGGTGCCTACCTTGTGACCGAGACCGATGGTCCGGACAACATCCTCACGCCGGCACAGCCGTTCGTGGTGACCATCCCGTCGCCCGAGGACCACACGAACCTCAACGGTGGCTGGGTCTACGACGTGCACGTATACCCGAAGAACTCCGTCGTCGAGGGCCCGAAGAAGGACATCGTCGACCAGGAGGGCAATGGCGTCGTGCTCGGCGAGCCGATCACGTACAACGTGACGACGAAGCTGCCGGCCTTGGAGGACCCGATCAACAAGTTCGTCATCCGTGACCTCCTGGATGACAAGCTCGACCCGAACACCGACCCGACCACTCTTTCGGTCGCGCCGTTCGGTGGCACGGCATTCACGCCGGGCACCGATTATGACGCCGTGTGGGTCGGTCGTCAACTGACAGTGACCTTCACCGCTGCTGGTCTCGTCAAGCTCAACGCGCTTCCGTCTGGAACCAACATCGTGCTGACGTTCGTGGCCGCGGCCAACGCGATCGGCGAGATCGACAACCAGGCTTTCGTGAACATCAACGACCTGGAGCTCGGCACTGAGCCCAACACCCCGGGCGAAGGCTCGCCGACGAACGTCGTGACCACTCGCTGGGGCGGCGCGCAGTTCGTGAAGGTCGACCAGGGCACGCCTACCACCACGCTGGGTGGCGCGCAGTTCGAGATCTACATGTCCATGAGCGAGAGCGGCTGCCTGGCCACGCCGCTGGCGAACCTGCAGAAGGCGACCAAGGCTGACGGCACCCCGTACACCGTGACCTCGCTGCCTGACGGCACCGTAACGATCCCCGGCCTCTGGGTCGGCGACACCGAGCTCGAGATCGACGCCGAAGGCAACATCACCGACGTGAACGAGCCCAACCACGACTTCGACCAGCGCTGCTACGTGCTGGTGGAGACCGTGGCGCCGGCCGGCTACATCCTGCCGGCTGACCCCAACAACCGCACCGAGTTCATCGTGACCACGGGTCAGGTTGCGCAGCTCGGCGGCCTCGCTACCATCACCAACAAGCAGCAGGGCGTTCCCTCGCTGCCGCTGACCGGTGGTTCGGGGCAGATGCTGATGATCGCCGGTGGTGGCGTTGTGCTCGCGATCGCGATCACCGCAGCCGTCATCGCGCGTCGTCGCAAGGACGTCACCGCTTCCTAAGCGACGTCATCGGCTGGGCTCGCGTGAACGACATGTTCTCGCGAGCCCAGCCTCCGTATTCTTCCCCGATATCCCCATCCAGAAAGACCGAAGGGCCTCAGCTGTGAAGAGCTCCCCTCTGAAACGCTCGGCGCCGTCCCGACGCGGAGCGGTCGTGATGACCCTCGTCATCTGCTTGCTCGGCATGGCGGGCCTGGGCATCGTGCTGTATCCCTTCGCGGCCCAATGGGCCAGCTCGTACAATCAGTCGCTCATCACCGGCGACTATAATCTCGAGGTCGTGGCGGGGAACCCGTCCGCCGACGACCAGCTCGCTCTCGCCGAGGCATACAACTCCCGACTGTCCGCGGGAGCGGAACTCGTCCCGCTCGCCAATGTCGCATCCGGCACGGGCACCTCCACCGAGGTCCAGGACACCTACTGGGAACAACTCACGACCTTCAGTGGCACCATGTCGCGGTTGCAGATCCCGAAGATCGACGTTGATCTACCGATTTATCACGGCACCTCAGACGCTGTACTCCTCGAAGGCGCCGGCCACCTGCAGGGGACGTCGCTGCCGGTCGGTGGCGTCTCGACGCACTCGGTGCTCACCGGTCATCGCGGCTTGGCGGGTGCGAAGATGTTCACCGACCTCGACCAGCTCGCCGAAGGTGATACCTTCACCCTCACCACGTTCGGCCGGGTGATGACCTATCAGGTCACGCAGACACAGGTCGTCGATCCCGACGACACGGCGAGCCTGCGCCAGCAGGAGGGCAAGGACCTCGTCACCCTGATCACTTGTACGCCGCTCGGCATCAACACCCAGCGCATCCTTGTCACCGCCGAGCGGGTCACCCCGACCCTGCCGGAGTCTGAAGAAATCGCCATGGCAACGGGGCACGCCGAATTCCCGTGGTGGCTTGTGGCCGGCCTCATCGGCTGCGGCGTTATCGTCTGGTACGCGGTGGCTCGAATTCGCGCGCTCACACGCAAGCCTGCTGTCGAGTCCGCGAGCGGCACCGCACCTGCCCACAATTCGGACAGCCGTCGCGCCCGACGGCTTGCCGCACAGCGACAGGGGGCGAGGCCGCACCGAAAAGCACGCGGGGACCGCTCAGCCGCGAGGGATGGGACCGGTGGGACAGGATGAGCACGATGCAGGGAGATGACCGAGACACCGTGTCTCGCGCGATCGACCGCGATGCGACGCCCGCAGCGCCCATATCGCGGCGGCGGACGCGGAAGAAACGCGGACGCACGTTCACCGTGATCTCCGCGGTATGTAGCGTGCTCGGTGTCGGCATGATCATCGCGGCCTTCGCCCTCCCCGATGTCACCGAAAAGGTCACCGGTGCCGTGACGGTGGCGGTCACCGGGACGTACGAGAACATCCGCAGCCAGGTCGCAGTCATCACCGGGCAGCCTGAATCAGCGACCCTGCCGAGCGTAGAACTCGGTCCGGTCGGCACGGGGGAGGCGGCGCTGGACGGTGCCGGCTGGCGGCAGTTCATCGAGCTCACCGACTATCGCGTTGTCGACATCCCACCGGTGTTTGCCGCCCACAACAATCGTGGCGGCGACATTCTGCTCAACTGGGAGATCGGGCAGCGGGTGTACGTGAGCGATGACGATGGTGGCCGTGGCGGTACCTACGAGGTGGCCGGCGACAGATTCACCCCGAAGTGGGGGCCCGTCACGCAGCTTGCCGGGATGACCGGTGACCTCATTCTGCAATCCTGTTTCTACGGTGAGGACCGGATGCGCTTCGTCTCCTTGATCCGGGTGGAGTGAACGCCCGCGGGCTGCCCCGTTAGAGCTCCACCGGGGGTGCCGGCTCGGCGCCCTCCTCCTCGGGATGGCGCGCGAGGTTCACAATGCCCGCGATCAGACCGCCCCACACCGTCACCATTGCGACGATCATCATCACGACAGCCGTCGTCGTCATCGCGCACCTCCTTGGGTTGCTACGCGGATACTCCCCGTCTCGGGGTCGGGATCGTAAGCCTCGTCGAGCAGGAACTCGTCGTAGTCCGAGTCGTCCTTCGCGTGTGAGGACTTGCTCCAGGGGACGAACGACAGCGCCACACCGCCCAGGATGAGGGCGATCGCCATCCCCCAGCCGAAGATCGACAGGAACCATCCCGGATAGTCGCCGTACGGCGCGGAGATCTTCGCGATCAGTTCATTGACCAGCAGGTACCCCAGCACCAGGGGAGCGAGCACCCCGACGAGCAGCTTCCAGACCGTTCCGACGCGGAAGCTGGAGCGGCGGTTCAGATGCTCCTGCAACGCCGGAAGCTTGTGAAGGAACCAGGCGACGACGATCACGGCGACCAGCGCTACCGCCATGATGCCAAAGGCGTTCACGAAGGCGTCGGCTGTATCGAGCACAGCCAGCGCTGTGGTGGTCGAGAACAACGCCGTCGAGATCGCGGCCAGCGGAATGGCGACGACGAGGGTGGTGGGCACCCGACGCCAGCCCAGCTTGTCCTGCAGTGCGGCGACGATGACCTCCAGAATCGAGATCAACGACGTGACGCCCGCGAACACCAGGGCGCCGAAGAAGAGCACCCCGATGATCGAGCCGCCCGTCGCGTTCGAGACGATGGTGGGGAAGGCGATGAACGCCAGACCGATGCCGGAACTTGCGACACCGGACACGTCCGTGCCCTGGGCGGCGGCCATGAACCCGAGTGCGGCGAACACGCCGATGCCGGCGAGGATCTCGAACGACGAGTTCGCGAATGCCACGACGAGCCCAGAGCCGGTGAGGTCGGTGCGCCGCTTCAGGTAAGACGAGTAGGTCACCATGATGCCGAAAGCCACCGACAGCGAGAAGAAGATGTGTCCGTACGCCGAGGCCCACACCGCCGGGTTGGCGAGGGCTTTCCAGTCCGGGGTGAAAAAGGCGTTCAAACCGTCGAGCGCGCCCGGAAGGAACAGCGACTGCACCACCAGCACCAAGAACATCAGACTCAGCAGCGGCATCAGGATCATGTTGGCCGCGCCGATTCCGCGCTTCACGCCGAGGCACATGATGACGATCACCACGAGCCAGACCAGCACTAGGGGGATACCCACCTGCGGCACGAACTGCGTGGAGACACCCACCTCCTTCACGTCTGCCATCTGCAGGAAATCGGAAAAGAAGAAGTCGTTCTCATTGCCCTTGCCCCAGGTGAGCTGTGCGGAGAACCACGTGTACATCGCAGACCACGCGATGATCACGGCGTAGTACACCGCGATCACGACGCAGATCAGAACCTGCCACCACCCCAGTGGCTCGGCAGCGCGGTGCAGGCGCCGGAATGCGAGCGGCGCGGATCCGCGGAAGCGATGGCCGATGGCGTAGTCGAAGAACAGCAACGGGATTCCGGCGGTGAGAAGCGCGCAGAGATAGGGGATGAGAAAGGCGCCACCGCCTCCTTCGTAGGCCACATACGGGAATCGCCAGATGTTGCCGAGGCCCACGGCAGAACCGATCGCCGACAGGATGAACACGTTTCTCGAGCCGAACGCCTCGCGGCGGGCTGGCTGCTTCGTTGCGGTCGCCATCCCTGCACCCTACTAGGCTGTTCGCCGGGCCGGGAAGAAGGGCAGGAATGCGCGCAACCGTCAAGGACGTCGCAGCTCGCGCCGGCGTGTCCGCGAAGACCGTCTCCAACGTGATCAACGGAAACGTCTTCGTGCGCCCGGAGACCAAGGACCGCGTGGAGGCGGCGCTGCGGGAGCTGGACTACGTCCCCAACCTGTCCGCGCGCGGACTCCGTAACGGACGCTCCGGAGTGATCGCGCTCGCGCTTCCAGACCTCGCCACCCCATACTCCGCCGAGATGGCACACCACTTCGTCGAAGCTGCGCACGCACGGGGGTGGGGAGTCCAGATCGAGGAGACCGGGGGTCGCCCTGATCGAGAGGCCCAACTTCTGCTCCGAGCCCGAGCGCGCCTCGTGGACGGCCTCATTCTGAACCCCACGGTCATCGATGAGCTGGATCTCCCCGACGACTCGGACCTTCCGCCGGCAGTCGTCATCGGCGAGGTCGAGCAACCCGCGCTTGACCAGGTGCGCGTCGATCCCGATCAAGCGGCCTACGACATGACGAGCCTCCTGATCCGCCGGGGTCATCGCCTCATCGCGGTGGTGGGCTCGGACCAGGGGTCGGGGACCTCCACGGCGGTGCTGCGAACCCGCGGGTATCGCCGCGCGCTCGCGGATGCCGGCATCGCGGCGGACGCGAGCCGGGAGATCTCCTGCGACGATTGGACTCCACGGGGTGGAGCGACGGCCATCAACCGCTACCTCGATGAGCATCCGGTCCCCGAGGCCATCTTCTGCTTCACCGACTCGCTGGCGATCGGGGTGCTGAACGAGCTCTGGCGACGACGCATCGTGGTGCCCGACGACGTCTCGGTTGCGGGCTTTGACGACGTGGCGGACGGCGAGTTCGCTACCCCGCCGCTGACGACGGTGTCGTTCGATAAGACCGCGTTCGCGAACGCCGCACTGGATCGCCTCGCCACGCGCATCTCGGATCGCACTGCTGCGCAGACGGTCACCACGGTCGGCCACGTGATCGTGGAACGGGCCAGCACCGCGACACGTTTGTGATTCCCCCGATTCCCTAGCGCGCCATTCGCTCCTCTACGGCCCGGGAAGGAGCCGAGATCGATGCGCAGCGCTCCCGCCCCGGGGGAGAAGAGGGGCACCACCAGCACCGAAGAATGATGCGCAGTGCTCTCCCCAGGGGGAGGAAGAGAGCACTGCGCATCGATGGCGCACATGAGATGAGGATCCCCCCGGAACGTCACGCGTGTGCGCCTGGCAGCAGACCTCCGACAGTGCCGCTGCGAACGCCAGAATACGAACTTCTTCGCCCGCTGACATTCGACGCGCCGATGTTGACCCCCGCATGGGGGTCAAGGTTGGCGAACATGTGGCACACCCTGCACCGAACATCGGCCACCTCGCGGGGCGCCGCTCACGCTCACAGGCGGGAGTGCGAGCGAGGCGCCCTCCGGCAACGCGATGTTCTCCGGTATGTCCCGAGGTCGTTGTCAGGTGTCGGTTGTGGAGAGGGCACCGGCGAGACTCGCGCAGAAACCATATGAGGTGACGATTGCGCAGTCGAGTCATATCGATATTTGACCCCAATATTGGGGTCAAATATCGTCGGATGATGGTGGGTAGGCAACCGACCTGTGACCCTAGTGAGCAACGTCCCCACGTTGGCTCTCGGTTCCCGCCGAGCGCTCCCGTGACCGGACTGAGGGGATCCTTCCGGGAGCAGGGGCTGCACTCGGAAGGCAACGGTTTTTTGTTGCCAGTGGGGAATTGCATGTCTTTCATTACGTCTCGTCGTGGGCGGATGCGAACGGTTCGTATCGTTCTGGCGTCCGCACTGTGCGCGGGAATCTTGCTCACCGCAGGAGTGAGCACGGCCTCCGGTGTCTCTGCGGTCACGCTTCCTCTCACATCGCCGTCACCGACAGTGTCGATCCCTGCGCCTGCGGGTGAAGACGCCGCGTCTTCCGCGCCGACGGACGCCGCGACTTCGGAGCCGACCGACACCGCGACTTCGGAGCCCACCGACACCGCGACTTCGGAGCCGACCGACGCCGCGACTTCGGAGCCGACCGACACCGCGACTTCGGAGCCCACCGACACCGCGACTTCGGTCCCCACAGACACTGCGCCGACGGACACGGCGCCGACTGACACTGCGTCGCCTGCGCCGACCGACACCGAGGCGCCCGCGATCTCGGACTCTCCGACCGCTGTCGAGCCGTCCGCACCGACCAAGGTGGTGTCGAAGACGCCTGCGGCGACCGAGACCGACCTGGTCGCTCCGCTCGCCGTCGGTCCGCTCGCGGTCTGCGGTGCGGACTACGCCTACATCCTGCAGTCCAACGGCACTGTCGCGCAGTACTCGCCCACCGGATCGCCCGTACTCACGACGTTCGGTGGCTGGAGTGCAACGACGACGGCCAACGGCCTGTCGATCTCCGCCGACGGTTCCACCATGTACGCGTTCACGCAGGGCGCTACAGGAAACACCTTGGGCATCTCCTCGATCCTCCGGTATAGCGCCACCACCGGAGTATGGGAGAGCATCCCGGGCAGCTCCTTCACACGCACGACAGGTGCCGCCCTGATCTCTGGTGCCATCAACCCCGTCAACGGCCGGTACATCGTCGGCGGCGCCAGCGGCACCAACTTCCAGCTCTACGAGTACGACCCGGTGACGAACCTGTTCCGCCTCCTCGGCACAGTTGCCACGGGCGGTCAGACGATCGGCGACATGGTGTTCGACAGCGCGGGCAACCTGTACATCGCCGCGATGTCCTCCACCTCCATGACGTGGTACATCGTCAGCGCTGACGCGATCGCTTCGGCCGCGGGCGGAACGATCGCCCGCGCGGCCACCACGCCGAAGACGCTCGCTGGCACGCCAACGATGAACGGCACGACCGGCATCGCCTTCAAGGCTGATGGCTCCATGTACCTGTCCAGCGGTGCCAATATGGCGCAGTTCGATCCGTCCACGGGTGTTCGCATCGGATCCACCGTGGGAATCGACGCCACCACCACAGATCTTGCCAGCTGCGAGCCGCCCGTCACCCTGACCCTGCAGAAGTTTGTGACCAGTCGTTTCGCGACGAACGACCAGTTCACCCTCACCGTGCGCAGCGGTGCGAGCCCGGCCACCTTTGGCACCGCGACCACGTCAGGCGCCGCCACGGGACTGCAGTCCGCACAGGCGGGGCCGCTGCCGGTGGTCCGCAACGGTGCCTACCAGGTGGTCGAAGCGTCATCGGGTGGGTCGCTCGCGAACTACTCGACGACCTACTCCTGCACATCGGGCGGAACCTCCTTCGCCTCAGGGATCACCACGACGGGGTCGATCACGATTCCCTCGTCCGCCACGGCCGCGAACTGCGTCTACACGAACACTCCGCTTACCGCTTCGGTGGTCATTCACAAGACGGTCACCGATTTCGCAGGCCAGAATCCGCTGCCTGGTGTGGGGTGGACCCTGGGTGCCGCCTTCACTGCTGCTCCCGGCACGGTCACCCGCACGCCGACGGCAACCACGCAGGTGTCGAACGCGTCGGGTGATGCCGTATGGTCGCTGAAGCTGTCCACCGCGGCAACTCGAGTCACGGCCATCGTTTCAGAGACACAGCGTCCGGGGTACGACTTCGTCAGCGGGAGCTGCCTTGTGACGTCGGTGGATGGTTCCTCCCGCACCATCACGCTCCCCAACGCGCAGGGGGCTCCGATCACGGGCATTGCGCCGGGCGACGCGGTGGCGTGCACCATCACGAACAAACCCGTGTCCGCCACATGCGATGTGAACGGGATCTACGGGCTGGACCGGTCGGCCCCGTCCAAGATCTGGTCCATCGATTCCGCCGCGGCTCAGATGACATCGATCGTGACGACGACAGGCACGGACACGCTCACGAACGCCCTCGCCGTCGGGGCAGGATTCCAGGAGTTCTGGTTCGTGAACCAGACTGACACCACCATCCCCGGCGTCAGCCAGACGTCGGCCATCGTCTACCACGTGGTCGGCGGGGTCACGACGACGGCGGGGACCGTGCCCAACATCAAGACGCCCAATGGCGCCTTCATCATGGGCGCTTACAACCCCGCCACGGGCGTGTACTACTTCGGCACGCTGAGCGGCGGCGAGCTCTACATCTATGGGTTCAACACGCTCACCGGCCAGCCGATCGTAGGCAGCGTCGGACGGGTGGCGCTCCCGAGCGGTGCCTTCAACGGAGACTTCGTCTTTGATGCAGCGGGGCGCCTTTTCGTGGTCACTGACGGCGCCTTGTTGGTCGTGACCGATACGGTGCCCACGACGGGCAGCACCACGCCACCCTTGCTTGCATCACGCATCATCTCCAACCTGGGTGCGGTCAGTGCACCCAACTCCGTCGCCTTCGGGCCCGATGGCTACCTCTATGTCGGCGCGGGCGCCGTGGGAACCGCGCTGGAGCAAATCGCGAAGGTGAACCCCGCATCCGGGGCTGTCGTTGGAACGTGGCAGACGCTGTCGCCGACGACGAACTCCATCCGAGACTTCGCCTCCTGCGCATCTCCGCAGGTCATCCGCCTTCAGAAGGATCTCCCTAACGGACGCATCGTGCCTACGGATCAGTTCGCACTCGCGGTCACTGGCGGTGGACTGAACGTGGGGAACACGGGCCTCACCACCGGCACCGAGACTGGCATCCAGAACCAGGAGGCGGGGGAGGTCGCCGGACCGGTGATCGGGCTCCCGGGCAACTCATACACGATCACGGAGACCGCGAGCGGCACCACGAACCTGACATCGTATTCGTCATCATGGGCGTGCGTCGATCAACGGTCGGGCACGCAGATCGCCAGCGGCAGCGGGTCGACGGGCCAATTCACGGCTCCCGCGGCGTCGGGCAACGGAGCAGACATCCTCTGCACCTTCACCAACAAGCCACCCGCTCCCGAGATCGAACTGATCAAGGTGGACGCCGCGTCGCCCACTGTCACCCTTGCCGGAGCCACATTCCAGCTCTGGAAGGACGTGAACGGAAACGGCACATTGGAGCCGGGAACCGATACCATGGTCGGCACAGCGCTGACCACGTCAGCCGCCGGCCAGATTCTGTGGACCACCGGCCTGGTGGCTGGACAGTATCTGCTGCAGGAGACCGCGGCCCCGCCGGGGTACGACATCGTCGCTCCCGCCGTGCATGCCGTCACCCTCGCCGCGTCGCGCGTGACCGTCACCGTGACCAACGCGAAGCGCACGGGCACCGTGACCTGGTCCAAGACCGACGCGTCCGCCACCGCGCTCGCGGGCTCGGAGTGGTCGCTGATCGGACCCACCGGCGCGAGTTCCGTCACCACCGCGGTCATCGACTGTGTCGGCGCAACCGCCGCGGCGTGCGCGTCCGCGACCGACAAAGACCAGCGGCCCGGGTTCTTCTCGGTATCCGGTCTTGCCTGGGGGAATTACACCCTCACGGAGACCAAGGCACCCGCCGGGTTCGTCTTGGACTCCACCCCGCACACGTTCTCGATCGGCGTCGCCTCTCCCGCACAGTTGCAGGTGGATCTCGGCGCCTTCGTGAATCAGCAGCAGCCGCCCCTCACGATCCCGCTCACCGGCGGGCTCGGGGCCGACGGCTTCCTGCTCGGTGGCGGCGGCGCGCTCCTTGCGCTGTTGACCGTCGCATTCATCCGCCACCGGCGCGGGCAGCGGCTGCTGCGCGCCACTGACATCTCATCCCGATAACCACACCCGAAACACCTCCGTGTTTTCCTGAAAGGAACACCATGTCTGCATCCACCTCGCGCAGGACCGGCCGCGTGGCCGCCAGCCTGCTCGGTATCGTGGCGGTAGGGGCCGCGACGTTGTGGGGAGCGACCGCTGCGTCGGCTGCGCCCGGCAACATCGACACCACCACCAACGGGTCGATCACCATCCACAAGCACCTGGAGACAGGCTCCACCGCAGGGGCGAACCCCGACGGCAGCGGCTCCGTCTCCGGCGCGGCCGTGGCGGGTGTGGAGTTCACCCTCTACCAGCTGAACTACAACGGCCAGCCGATCAACCTCGCGAACTTCGCCGACTGGAACGGCCTGTCAGCGGTCACCCTCGACGCGAACTGCCAGGTGACGGGCCCCGCTGGCTTCACGGCGAGCACGACCACGCTCACCGGAACCACGGGCCCCGACGGCTCGATCGCGTTCCCCACGGGAACCTCCCGCACCGCTTATGCCGTGTGCGAGACGAACACCGCGGGAGCGACCGTCGGTGGAGTCCCCACCACGATCGTCACGAAGGCAGCGCCCTTCGTGATCGCCGTGCCGATGCCGTACAACGACACCTGGATCTACAACGTCAATGCGTACCCGAAGAACGTGAACGCGAGCATCACGAAGGACGTGACCAGCCAGCCGGCCGGTCAGCTGGGCCTGGGCTCCACGGTCTCCTTCCCGGTGACCACGAGCATCCCGACCATCGCCTCCGCAGACCAGCTGCAGTCCTACATCGTGCGTGACGTGCTGGACCCGCGCCTGACCCCCGTCTCCGTCGCTTCGGTGACGGTCGACGGCACGGCCGTGGACCCGAGCTACTACACGGTCACCGTCAACCCGAACAACGCTAACGACGTTCGCGTCGTCTTCACTGCTGCCGGCCTCACCTGGCTGAAGAGCCAGGGCGGCAAGAGCGTGGTCACCACCTTCTCCGGTGTGGTCGCTTCCGTGGGCGATGGCGTCATCCCGAACAAGGCGACGCTCTTCGTGAACGACCCCTCGGGCGACAGCGACACCAACCCCGGCCCGGGTGTGCCCTCCAACGAGGTGACCACCAACTGGGGCAACCTGGTGATCCAGAAGAGCGATGCGGGCAACAACCTCACCCTTTCGGGTGCCACCTTCCAGGTGTTCGCGGCCGACCCGGCTTACGTCGCAGCGGGTCAGCCCTGCGTGTCGAAGGTGACCACCGGTTCCGCGATCAGCGTGAACGGCGTCACCGACTTCACCACCGACGCCAACGGTGTCGTGGCGGTCGCGGGCCTGTTCGTGTCCGACTCGAAGAACGCGCCGATCAACGCCACGCAGCGTTGCTACGTGATCATCGAGACCGCGGCTCCCGCCGGTTACATCCTGCCCACCGGTGACGCGGCCAAGACCGCCGTGGCTGTCACGACCGGATCGCCCGCGACGGTCGACATCGACGTGAAGAACACCAAGCAGTCCGTTCCGAGCCTGCCGCTGACCGGTGCCGCCGGTCAGGTGCTCATGCTCGGTGGTGGCGCTGCGGTGCTCGCGGTCGGCTTCGTGCTGATCGTGGCGCGTCGTCGTCGCCAGGCAGCTCAGCTGTAAGCAGCATCTGATATGCCGAACCGGGGTCGAGAGTCCGCAGCGTCCGCGCTGCTCTCTCGGCCCCGGTCTTCGCATTCTTCCGGAGGCGCGCACGTGCTGCGCACCTCTTGGCGGCCAGGGGTTGTCACCTGGTTGCTCGCCATCCTCATCCTCGGCGGGAGCGGGCTGTTTCTCTACCCGTCCACCGCTCAGTGGTTCACCTCCTATAACCAGTCGCAGGTGATCGGCAATGTGGCCGAGCTGGTGGAGGACTCCAACCCGAGCGCGGCAGAACAGCTTCGGCAGGCGGCGGCATACAACGCGGCGCTCACCTCCGGCGTGCAGGTGAAGGCGAACAGCAACGTCCCGGTCGGCAGCGGAACCCTCAACGACGACAGCTTCGACTATCCGAGCATCCTGAGCATGAACGCGCAGGGGCTCATGGCCCGCGTCAAGATCCCGTCCATCGACGTGGATTTGCCGATCTACCACGGCACCAGCGACGCCGTTCTGCTCGAGGGCGTCGGACACCTGGAGGGGTCGAGCCTTCCCATCGGCGGAGCCGACACCCACGCGGTGCTCACCGCGCATCGCGGGCTCGCCGATGCGGCGATGTTCACGAATCTCGACCAGGTGAAGGTGGGGGACACCTTTACCATTGAGGTCTTCGGCGAGGTCCTGACGTATCGGGTGCGTGAGACCAAGGTCGTCGCCCCCGAAGATACCGACGCTCTGCGTGCGATCCCCGGCGAGGACCTCGTCACTCTGGTCACTTGTACGCCGCTCGGGATCAACACGCACCGCATCCTCGTGACGGGGGAGCGGATCACCCCGACCCCGGTCAAGGACATCGCCGCGGCCGGTCAGGCTCCCGATATCCCCGGATTCCCGTGGTGGGCTGTCGGTATTCTCGTGGCGCTCCTCGTCGCGACGGCCTACGTGTGGTGGTCCGGATTCAACGATGCCCGCGTTCGTGTGCGTCTAGCCGCAGCCAAGGCGCGGCGGCGGCAGACCGAGTCACTGTCGCGGGCTGGAGTTGAGGACGCTCGCTGAACGGGACGAGGCTTGCCAGAACAGCTACGCCCGCACTGTTCGCTGCGTCGAGCCAAAGCTCACTCACGAGCCGCTCCGCCGAGCGAGCCGCTCCGCCGAGCGAACCGGCTCCACTGAGCGAACCGGCTCCACTGAGCGAACCGGCTCCACTGAGCGAACCGGCTCCACTGAGCGAACCGAGATCCGCCCCGAGCGACAATGACCCCAACGTTGGGGACAATCCGTACCCGGGAGTGGCACCATACACATGCGCCTGCCACACTGGCCCCGGAGCACACAGGTGACTCCCAGGTTCGCCCGGGGAATCCACTTGCTGTCGGTTTGATCAAGTCCCCCTTTCGCGATCACGGCAATGAAGGTCACACACGTCATGACACCCCCGGCCCAGACGTCCCTCGGATCACACCGCGCCCACCAGGCGGGGCGCGGAGCGCGTCGAGTCCTCTCGGCGCTCCGTCGGGCAGTTCTTGCCGTCGGCATCGTCGCCGTCACCGTGGGGCTGCTCTCTCCGTTCGCTCCTGCCGCATCCGCCGCTCCCGGCGACGGCACCCTCACGCTCACGGTGATCCGCGATGTCAACGCGGATGGTGCCCGAAATGCGACCTTGGAGCCGGGGCTGGCCGGGGTGCAGGTCATTCTCACCGATGCCGCCGGTGCGCAGCAGTCTTTGACAACCAATGCGAGCGGTCAGCTGATCATCGGCGGGGCGGCGATCACCCTCACCGGTGGGAGATATCGGGTAGAGGTGGTCAATCCGCGTCCCGGCGTGCTCTTCCCTGCATTCGCGTCCCTCGCCGGAACACCCGGGGCTGCGCTGTCGTCCAATGAGGAATTCATCGATCTCAGCGCCAACAAGAACGTGACCATGACGACCGGGTTCTGGTACCCGGGTGATTACTGCCAGTCCAACCCTCGCATCGCCGATGTCTGCAATGAGGGACTGAACGCCGCAGGAACGAACTGGGACACCGACAAATCGATGGTGCTGACCAACTATCAGTTGAACACCGCAGCAACCACGCTCAACCAGACCAGCACGACGGGGACCACCTACGGCGTCGCGTACAACCGCGTGACGCGGACGCTGTATCAGTCCGCCTACGCCAAGCGCGCCGCACAGTACAGCGCGTCCGGTCAGGGTGCCATCTTCGCGGTGAACCCCACGAGCGGTGCAACGACGCTGTTCGCGACGGTGCCGAACGCGGGGACCACGGCGCACGTCCTGAATCCTCGCCAGGACCACGACTTCACACCGGTGGTCGGCAAGGAGTCGCTCGGCGACATCGACATCACCGATGACGGCAAATGGCTGTTCGCGGTGAACATGAACGACCGACAGCTGTACGTGTACGACGCCACGCAGCCCACGGCGTCGGCTCCCAGCGCCGTGCTCCCGATCCCGTCGCAGTGCGCGGACCCGACCGAATGGCGCCCGCACGCTCTGGGACTCAGCGACATCGACGACAAGCTCTACATCGGCGGCGTGTGCTCGCAGAGCCTCACCGCGCACGTCACCACGATGACCATCGGCGCGACCGCGGCCGGCATGGCCATGAACAACGATTCGGTTCTCAGTCAGGGTCTCACGTACACGCGTGGAAACACGGTCTATGACCCGGGTAGCGGCAGTTGCCCGAACGCAACTTGGCACCCGTGGGTGAATGCGATCGGTCCGGTTGAGTGTGCCACCGTCGGCGGTGGGGGCCAGTATCAGTACACCTACGCCCAGCCGATGTTCGCCGACATCGAGTTCCTCCTCGACGGCACCATGCTCGCCAGCTTCCGTGATCGCGGCGCAGATCAGTACGGCTCCCGTCTGTCCAAGCAGAACGCAGCGGGGTGGACGACCAACGCGAACTACGTATCCGGCGGAGACCTGCTGCGGGCCTGCACCGATGTCACCGGAAGCTACGTCTTCGATGTCAATGGGGGATGCGGACGCACGACCGAGTACTTCAGCAATGATGTTCGGCGTGACTTCTGGGGGAACAATGTTCACACGGAGTCTTACTACGGCGGGATCGTGTACATCCCGACCGAGACCGGCGTTGTCACGAACTCCATCAATCCCACGAACGCCATCTATTCCGATGGCATGACGAACACGAGCGTGTTTGCGCCGGGAACCGGCAATGCGGCGGCAGGACCCTCGCTGCAGGTGATTGCGGGAGGCGGCACCGGGCCAGGAAGCGGGTCGTTCGGCAAGGGTCAGGGACTCGGTGACATCGAGGCACTCTGCGACCTGGCACCGATCCAGATCGGAAACCGGGTCTGGTTCGACGAGAACCGAGACGGCACGCAGGGCGCTGCCGAGGTACCGTTGCCGAACGTGCGCGTGAACCTCATCAAGAACGGCACGGTGATCGCGACGACCACCACCAACGCTCGCGGCGAGTACTACTTCTCCTCGCTGACCACGGCGGCAATCACGCCGGACACCGACTATGTGGTGGAGTTCGTGAAGCCCGCGACTGGCACGGTAAACCTGGGTACGCCCACCGGAACACGGCCGTGGACCGATCTGGTGCTCACCACGGCGGAGACCGGCCCGCAGCGCAACATCGACTCGAACCCCGATCCGATCACTGGTAGGTACAACCTCCACGTCGGTGGGCCGGGTCAGAATGATCACACGATTGATGCGGGCTACATCATTCCAGCACCTCCCGAGCCGCAGTACGCCAAGACGTCTGATCCGGTTCCGGGGACGGTTGTGAAGCCGGGTGATGCGGTGACGTATACGGTGACGGCGGTGAATCCGAGTGCGACGCAGTCGATTACGACGGGCACGTTGACCGACAACATGTCGGCTGTTTTGGACAAGGCGACGCTGTCTCCGGCCGGTGCTGTTCCGGTGTTGACGTGTCAGGGTCCGGTGGGTGCGACGTGTGGTGCGATCGTGTTCAACGCGACGGCGAAGACGGTGGTGTGGACGGCGAGTGCTGCGGCGCCGTTGTCTGCGGCGACGACGGCGAAGATCACGTACACGGTGGTGGTTGATGCGGGTGCGACGGGCACTGTCGGCAATGTGCTGGTGGAGCCGAATATCACGACGGAGCATCCGATCATCACGTGGGACAAGGTTGCTGTTCCGGCTGCTGGCACGTTGGTGAACCCGGGTGATGTGGTTTCTTACACGATTTCGGTGAAGAACACGGGTGCTGTCGCGTCGAATGCGTTCTCGGTGTCGGATGATTTGACGGATGTGGTGTCGAAGGCGGATTTGGATCCGGCGTCGATCACGATCGATCCTGCCGGTTTGGGTGCGGCGTCGTATGACGCGGTGACGAAGCTGTTGACGTGGACGGGTGTGTTGCAACCGGGTGAAGAGGCGAAGGTCACCTACCAGGCCACGGTGAAGGCTGATGCGTTCGGTGAGATGCGCAACCACTATTTCGATAAGACCGTGGTGAACCCGATTTCGGCGTCGCTGGTGTGGAAGAAGGTTGATCCGCAGGGTGACGTGTTGGCGGGTTCGGAGTGGGAGCTCACTCCGGTGGATGCGGGTGGCGTGCCGACCGGGCCGGCGATCGTGGTCGTTGACTGTGTTGAGGCTGCTGCTGCGGCGTGTACGGGTGCGGATACGGATCCGGATGCGGGTGAGTTCTTGGTCATCGGACTGGTGCCGGGCGCGTACTCGCTGGTGGAGACGAAGGCTCCTGTCGGATTCGTGCTGCTGCCTGACCCGGTAGCGGTCACGGTGCTTGGTGATGCTGCGGTCACGACGCTTCCCGATATTCAGAATCAGCAGCAGGGTGTTCCCGAGATCCCGTTGACGGGTGGGTGGGGTAGTGATTACTTCTTCGCCGGTGGCGGTGTCCTGATTGTTCTGGCCGCGGGAGTCTGCTTCCTCGTCTGGCGCCGACGCACCCACCAGGAGGCATGATCATGGACGAGCGATCACTCGCCTGCAACGGCGGTGCCTACCGTGAAGGTGGCGTGCGGCGAACGCTGGGCATGACCCCTGCGGTGGGGTCAAAGCTCCCTCAAATGTGGCAGATGCAACAACCGTCTGTCAGTCTGATCCGAACGTCCCTACGTGAACGAGCGGTTCCCGCCGTTGGTCCTCGTGGCGACGTGGGGGTCCCTTCTTCACGCATGGGGATGCGACGAGGAAGACGACAGTATTCGTGCTGCAATATCAAGGGGAATCGATGACGTTCACTCATCCACGCGGCCGAGGCGACACAACGCGCCTCGGTGTTCGCGGACTGCGCCGCTCGGCGCTGGTCGCTGGCGTTGTTGCGCTTGCGGCCGGGCTGCTATCGCCATTCGCGCAGCCGGCCGTCGCCGCGCCAGGCGACGGCACTCTGACGGTGACGGTCGTCCGCGAGGCCAACGGTGATGGCGCGCGAACCGCGACGCTGGAGCCGGGACTGGCGAACGTGCAGGTTGTCATTACCGACAATGCCGGCGCGTCGACGACGCTCACCACCAACGCGAGTGGTGTGGCCACCTTCAACGGCGCGACGTCGCCGCTTGTCGGCGGCAAGTACCGCGTCGAGGTGATCAACCCGAACCCGGGTGCGCTCTACTCGGCGCCCGCGGCCACAACGGGTACGCCGAGCGGCACCGCTATGTCGTCGAACGAGGAGTTCGTCGACATCTCGGCGGGGAAGACCGTGTCGGTGCTCACTGGGTTCTGGAACCCCACCGACTACTGCCAAAACAACCCGACCATCGTCAACGCCTGCCAACCAGGGTTGAACACCTCGGGCTCCGCGTGGGAAACGAACCAGCGCACACTGTTCACATCGAACTACGCGCTCACCGCAGCTCCTGCGACGATCACCACGAACAACGTGACCGGTGGAGGCGTTTACGGCATCGGTGTGCGACGCCCCACGACGACCAGTCCGGAATTCCGTGTGTTCACCGGCGCGTATGCGAAGCGCGCTGCACAGTATGGTGCGGCCGGGAGCGGGGCGATCTTCGTGTCATCTGCGGCGACGGCGACGACACAGCCGAGCGTTCCGACGATCTTCACAACAGTTCCGAACACCGGAACCACCGGTCATTCGCTGACGCGGATGGATGTTGCATTCCGGTCCGTTGTCGGCAAGGAGAGTCTGGGCGACGTCGACGTGAGCGACGACGGACGCTACCTGTTCGCCGTGAACATGTTTGACAAGCAGATCTACGTATACAGCGCGTCTGACACGTCCGGAGCCGCGCCTATTCTGAAGACTATTCCGATCCCTTCAGGGTGCGCTGACGCGAACGAGTGGCGGCCAATGGGCATGGGTGAGCGTGACGGGCTTCTATACGTCGGGGGTGTGTGCTCGACGACGCTCAGTGCTGCGATTCATACGATGACCATCGGCACTGCCGGTGATCTCTCTGACATGGCATTCACTGGCCAGACGGTGCTAAACCAGACCTTGACGTACCCTCGTGACAACGCGTATACCAGCCCCGCCTGTGGCAGCGGCATTTGGCGTCCGTGGGTGGACACTTTCGTGGCGCCGGCCACCGGGATCTGCATCTCGTCGGGTTTCGTGTGGGCACAGCCGCTGCTCGGTGACATCGAGTTCCGCAACGATGGAGCGATGATGGTGAGCTTCCGTGATCGCAACCCGGATATGTACCCTTACGCAAGCACATATCTCGACGACACGACCTCATACATGGGGTGGGCATCACCCGCTGGTGACCTTCTTCTCGCCTGCTCACCGACACAGAACTATCAAGGCTACGTGTTTGACGTGAACGGCGGCTGCCCTGATGCTGCGAAGAACGCGTTTGGCGAGTTCTTTAAGAACGAGCAGCGAGCGCAATTTCACAACGAAACCTACTTCAGCGGCATTGTCTATGTGCCCACCGAACTCGGCGTTGTGAGCGACCAGCTCGACGCGGGTGGTGCGATGACGAACGGCATGTCGAGCGCCAACGTCAACACCTCCGCAACTATTCGGAATCTCAGCGTGACCACTAGCTTTGGTAAGGGTGCTGGTCTTGCTGATATTGAGGCGTTGTGTAACAACGCTCCGTTGCAGATCGGTAACCGGGTGTGGTTCGACGCGAACAACGACGGCGTTCAGGGTGCGGATGAGACGGCTCTTGCTGGCGTTACTGTGCAGCTGATCAAGAACGGTGTTGTGATCGGGACGCGTACCACGAACGCTCGTGGTGAGTATTACTTCTCGACGGCCGATGCCGATTTGGGTGGTCAGTTTGTTCCGTATGGTGGTGACTATACGATCAAGTTCATTGCTCCGACGACGGGCACGGTAGACCTCGGCGGCACAGTGGGAACACGGCCCTGGGCAGATCTGAGCTTCACGTCTCAGGGCGTCGGGTCCAACAAGCGCATCGACTCGAACCCGAATCCTGCAGATGGCACGTTCGTGTATACGGCTGGTGGGCCGGGTCAGAATGATCACACGATTGATGCGGGTTATGTTATTCCGTTGCCGGTGGTGCCGGCGTTTGGGAAGACGTCTGATCCGGTTCCGGGGTCGGTGGTGAAGCCGGGTGATTCGGTGACGTATACGGTGACGGCGGTGAATCCGAGTGCGACGCAGTCGATCACGACGGGCACGTTGACGGACAATATGGCGGGGGTGCTTGATAAGGCGACGTTGTCGCCGGCGGGTGCTGTTCCGGTGTTGTCGTGTGATGGCCCGGTGGGTGCGACGTGTGGTGCGATTGTGTTTGATGCGGTGGCGCGGACGGTGGTGTGGACGGCGAGTGCTGCGGCGCCGTTGTCTGCGGCGACGACGGCGAAGATCACGTACACGGTGGTGGTTGATGCGGGTGCGACGGGCACTGTCGGCAATGTGCTGGTGGAGCCGAATATCACGACGGAGCATCCGATCATCACGTGGGACAAGGTTGCTGTTCCGGCTGCTGGCACGTTGGTGAACCCGGGTGATGTGGTTTCTTACACGATTTCGGTGAAGAACACGGGTGCTGTCGCGTCGAATGCGTTCTCGGTGTCGGATGATTTGACGGATGTGGTGTCGAAGGCGGATTTGGATCCGGCGTCGATCACGATCGATCCTGCCGGTTTGGGTGTCGCGTCGTATGACGCGGTGACGAAGCTGTTGACGTGGACGGGTGTGTTGCAACCGGGTGAAGAGGCGAAGGTCACCTACCAGGCCACGGTGAAGGCTGATGCGTTCGGTGAGATGCGCAACCACTATTTCGATAAGACCGTGGTGAACCCGATTTCGGCGTCGCTGGTGTGGAAGAAGGTTGATCCGCAGGGTGACGTGTTGGCGGGTTCGGAGTGGGAGCTCACTCCGGTGGATGCGGGTGGCGTGCCGACCGGGCCGGCGATCGTGGTCGTTGACTGTGTTGAGGCTGCTGCTGCGGCGTGTACGGGTGCGGATACGGATCCGGATGCGGGTGAGTTCTTGATCATCGGGTTGAAGCCGGGCACGTACTCTCTGGTGGAGACGAAGGCTCCTGTTGGGTTCGTGTTGCTGCCTGACCCGGTAGCGGTCACGGTGCTTGGTGATGCTGCGGTCACGACGCTTCCCGATATTCAGAATCAGCAGCAGGGTGTTCCCGAGATCCCGTTGACGGGTGGGTGGGGTAGTGATTACTTCTTCGCCGGTGGCGGTGTCCTGATTGTTCTGGCCGCGGGAGTCTGCTTCCTCGTCTGGCGCCGACGCACCCACCAGGAGGCATGATCACGACGACCTCTCGATCCTCAGTTTCCTCAGTCCCATTCATTTCCTTATTCTCAATTCATTTGCTCAGTCCCGATAACCCGGAAAACCCGAAAGAAACGGAAAATCACGCAATGACAACCTCACGCAAGCAGCGCTGGCTGCGCAGGGTTGCGCTCGGCTCTGTGCTGGCTCTTGCCGGTGCGGGTGCTGCGACCGCTGCCTCCGCCGCTGAGATCGACACGACTCAGACCGGCTCGATCATCATCCACAAGCACGAGAACCCCGGTAACGGTGCGGGCACGCCCGACGGCTCCGGCACGGCTCCGAACACGCCCGGTGTTGCCGGTGTTGTGTTCGAGTACTGCATGATCGACGGGATCGACCTGTTCGACGGCACGAACGACGGCTGGGACGACCTCAACGCGATCACCGCCGGCGAGATGGCCGCGGCCGGTGCGACGGGTGTGACCACGCTCGGCAGCTACGACCTGCTCAACTGTGCGTCGGCACCGGCGACCAACTCGGCCGGTCTGTCACAGACGCCGGATCTTCCGCTCGGCCCGTACTTCGTGCGTGAGATCTCCCACCCCGCCAACGTGGTTGCGCCTGCCGCACCGTTCATTGTGGCGCTGCCGACCCCGCAGGACCCGACGAACCTGACGGGTGAGTGGGTGTACGACGTCAACGTGTACCCGAAGAACACCGTGGCCGAGGGCCCGCGTAAGAACATCGTTCACCAGGACGACAACGGTGTGGTGCTGGGTGCACCCATCGACTACGAGGTCACGGTCAAGATCCCCGCGCTGCCCGCCGGTGAGGACTACAACAAGTTCATCGTCACGGACAACCTGGACCCGCGTCTGGACCCCGACGAGGACCCCTCGAAGATCACCGTGAAGGTGTTCGGCGGAGCGACCTTCGTACAGGGCACGGACTACACCTTCGTGTGGAACGGTCAGCAGCTGGTCGTGACGTTCCTGCAGGCCGGGCTCGACAAGCTCGTCGCCGGTCAGTACGTCGTGGTGGGCTTCACCGCGGCTGCCACGGAGATCGGCACGATCGACAACCAGGCACTCGTGAACCTGAACGACCTCGAAATCGGCACGATCCCGCCGGGAACGCCTCCGGGCAACACGCCGACGAACATCGTGACGACCCGTTGGGGCGCGCTGGAGCTGAAGAAGGTCAACGCGGACAACTCCGGTCAGGGCCTGTCTGGTGCCGAGTTCACCGTCTGGATGAGCAACACCGATGCGGCCGGCTGCATTGCTGACTTCGCGAACCTCACCCAGGTGACGGTTCCTGGCACGACCAACCCATACGTCGTGACGGCTGGCGCCAACGGTGTGGTTACTATCCCGGGTCTGTGGGTCGGTGACACCGAGCTCGAGATCGCGACCGACGGTACCGTGACGAACACGACCGTGCCGAACCACGACTTCCAGCAGCGCTGCTACGTGGTGCAGGAGATCAAGGCCCCCGCGGGCTTCGTGCTCCCCACCGGTGCCGCGGCACTGACCGAGATCGTGCTGGAGCCGGGTGCTGTGGGCACGATCAACCCGATCGTGACCATCACCAACAAGCAGCAGGGCGTTCCGGCGTTGCCGCTGACCGGTTCTGACGGACAGATGATCCTCACCATCGGTGGCGTTGCACTGTTCCTCGTCGCTGCCGGCGTGATCGTGTTCGTGGTCCGTCGTCGTCGCACCGCGACCATCGACGAGTCCTGACACTCAGCAGTAGCTGAGAATGCGGGGGCGCACATGCGCCCCCGCATTCTCCATGAATTCGCACGGGTGATCACCCGCACACCCGCCCGGAAGAGGAAGACATGGCAACACGACGACAGCAGCGCCGCCAACAGGTGAGCCGACAGCGCACGTCGCGATTTCTGGTCATCATGGCGGGCGTGCTTGCATGGGCGGGGCTCTCCCTGGTCATGTACCCGACGGCGGCGGCGTGGGTCAGCATGTATAACCAGTCGCTTGCCGTGGAAAGCTACGAGCAGCAGGTGGTGGATGCCTCGCCCGCTCCGGACGATCAGATCGCGCTGGCCGAGGAATACAACTCCAAACTCTCCTCCGGTGCCATCCTTGCGGCGAACGCCAACGTGCCGACGGGCTCGGGCAGCCTCGCCGATGATGAGCTGAACTACTGGAAACTGCTCGACGCGGGCAACGGCGTCATGGGTCGCGTGCAGATCCCCGCGATCAGCGTCGATCTGCCGATCTACCACGGCACCACTGATGAGGCACTGCTCGCCGGTGCAGGTCACCTGCAGGGCACTTCGCTTCCCGTGGGCGGCGAAGACACGCACTCCGTGCTCACCGCGCACCGCGGGCTCGCGAATGCCCGCATGTTCACCGATCTCGACAAGGTGAAAGAAGGGGACACGTTCTCCGTCACGACCTTCGGGCACACCGTCACCTACCAGGTGATCGAGACGAAGGTGGTCGAACCAGAGGACACCGCGAGTCTGCGGCAGGAGGCCGGGAAGGACCTCGTGACCCTGGTGACCTGCACGCCGCTCGGCATCAACACCCACCGCATCCTGGTGACGGGCACGCGCGTGACGCCCACCCCACCGGAGGACGAGATCCGTGGCGAGGGTCCCGTGGTCGTGCCGTTCCCGTGGTGGTTCGTCGTGTACGCGGGCGTGACCCTGGCGGGCATTATTCTGATCTGGTGGTTCCTGCGTCGCGGGAACAAGGACCGGACCCCGCGCCAGCGGCGCTCACCCGAAGGGACGCCCGATGACGCCACGTCGTGACGCCGCCTTCACCCGACGTGCGTTCCTTGCCGGAGCGGGGGTGGTCGCGCTGGCGGCGCTGACCGCGTGCACGCCGGACACGCCGGCATCACCGCAGGCCCGGCCACTAACTGCGGCAGAGGCTGAGCTACTGGCGAGCTTTCGGCTCAAGAACTACCTCGCCGAACACGTGAACTACACCCTCACCGGCCCGGAATCGCTGCCGATCCAGGCGACCGTGCGGCTCGACACTCAGGCGCACACGGGGTATGGCCTCGTCACGATGGCGGATACGCCCACGTCGATCGTGGTCTGGGGGGAGAAGTCCGTCTTCACCTGCACCGACGCGGCGCGGGGGGAAGACCTGTCCACCTGGGCCGGTCGCGACCTCGGCGAGGGCGACATCGACACCTTCCTGCGTATGATGCTTCTCCTGTCCAGTGACCGACCGGAGAACGCGCAACTGCTGCAGCAGAGTCAGTACCTGTGGGTGGGGACGGAGACCGTGGGCGGCGTGACCTGCGACGTGTTCACGGGGCCGGGGGAGGCCGGGGGCACCGGGTCCCCGGATGCCGCCGCGAGTCCGGTGCGCTACTACCTCGACGCCGATGGTCAGCTGCAGTACTTCTCCGCACGGGTGTCCGCTGACGATGCCTCGCCCTGGACCGCTACCCGCACTGATACCGCGCCGGACGTGCAGATTCCCGCTGCGGTCTGGGACGCGATGGCTCAGGCCGCGGCGGCCTGACTCCCGCGACATGCACCAGGCTCCCCTCTCCGCGAGGGAGGGGAGCCTGGTGCATGATGTGAACGGTTCAGCCCTTCAATCCGGAACCCGTCACCCCTTCCACGATCTGACGCTGGAAGATCAGGTACAGGATCACCAGCGGGAGCGCCGCGAGGATCGCGCCGGCCTGGATGTCGGCGTAGCGCTGACCGAAGCTGCCCTGCACCGTGGCGAGTCCCACGGGAATCGTCATCAGATCCGGGTTGGAGAGCACGTACAGCGGGAGCAGCAGGTTGTTCCACACGCCCACGAAGGTGAGGATGGTCACCGCAGCGATCACCGGACGGCTGAGCGGCATGATCAGCGACCAGTAGATGCGCCAGGTACCGGCTCCATCGATGACGGCGGCCTCCTCGAGCTCGCGGGGAATCGAGTCGAAGAACTGCTTGAAGATGAACACCGCGATCACCGCGGGCACCTGCGGGAAGATCACCGACCAGTAGGTGTTCAGCAGGCCCAGCGCGTTCAGCTCCTGGAAGATCGGCACGATGAGCACCTGACCGGGGATCATGATGCCCAGAACGATCAGCAGCAGCACGATGTTCGACCCGCGGAACTTCAGACGGGAAAGGGCATAGGCGGCCATCGAGGCCAACAGCACGGTCAGCGCCGACGTCACCACGGACGTGATGGCGCTGGACAGATACCAGTTCCAGATGTCGCCCGAGCCGAGCAGGGTCGAGAACGAGTACAGCGTCGGGTTCCAGTCGCTGAGAATCGCGGAGGCGCCGATCGCAGCCGTGCCGTTGTCGGTGAGCGCGGTCTTCAGCGCGAACAGGCTCGGGATGAGCCAGATCACCGAGAAGATGACGAGCACCACAGCGGCGACCCGGTTGAAGGTTCGTCCGTTGACGGGCTTGCGCACCCGCGAGCCCGGTGCGGCAGCGGAGATGCCGTCGCGGCGCTTGCGGGGAACGGTGATGTTGATGGTGTCGGTCATCTCAGCTCTCCTTCTGGGCGGCGGCGCGCTCGAACAGCTGGCGGACGATCGCGACGACCACGATGACGATGAACAGCAGCACGCTGGCCGCGGACGCCGCCCCGAGTCGGTTGTCGGTGAAGGCCGTGTTGGTGATCACGCCCAGGGTGACCTGCGTGGAGATTCCCGGCCCACCGCCCGTCATCAGGTACACCTGATCGAAGATCTTCAGGCTGGCGATGATCTGCAGCAGCACCACGAGTGTCGTGGTCTTGCTGATCATGGGAACGGTGATGTAGCGGATCTGCTGCCACGGACTCGCTCCGTCGACGGCCGCCGCCTCGTAGAGCTCCCGCGGAATCTCCTGGAGGCCGGCGAGGTACAGCACGTAGTTGAAGCCGATCGTCCACCACAGTGTGGCGATCGCGATGCCGATCATCGCGGTGTTCGGATCTGACAGCACTCCGGAGCCGGGCGTCATGCCGAACAGCGACTCCACCCACGCCCAGAGGCCCGTGGTGGGCGTGAAGATGAACACCCAGATGAGGGAGATCGTCGCGGATGGAAGGATGTACGGCAGGAAGAAGGCCAGCCGGTAGAACCACTGGAAGCGGCGCATCCGGTTCGTCAGAACGGCGAGCGCGAACGCGAGGATCACGAGCGGCGGTGTTGTGTAGAGCGTGAACTGCAGCGTGTGCCACAGCGAGCTCCAGAAATCCGCTCGCGTCAGCATCTCGGCGTAGTTCGCGAAGCCGGCGAACGAGCCGAGCCCCGTGCGCACGGTCGAGGTGTTGAAGAAGCTCATGACGAGCATGTAGATGGTCGGACCCAGCAGGAACGCCAGGTAGAAGATCCCGAACGGGGCGATGAACAGCCAGGCGCTGCGTGCGGTGCCGCTGGTGGCACCGGCGTAGCTGGAGCGCGCCGTACGGTGTCTGCCGCGCGCGGCGCGCGGGACGGTGAGGGTTGCGGTGGTCACGTCGTCGTACCTCCGGGTCAGAGTGGGCTCGGCGTGTTGAGATACACGGCGAGTTGATCCTTGATGGCCGAGAGGGCTTCCTTCGGCGAGATGGACAGCTGCTGGACCAGGCCCAGCTGGGCACCGACGATGCCCTCGAACGTGGATCCCGATCCGCCATACCAGGCGGGATCGTCATACACGGCCGAGTCGGCGGCGGAGGCGTAGTCGGACTGCGGCACGAGGTTGGCGAATTCCGTGCTGTTCGCCGTGGGGAGGTAGGCGGGAACATGTCCGCCCTGCGCCCAGGTCATCGATTGATCGAGCATCGACTTGATGAACAGCATCGCCTGCTGGCGCTGTTCCGGCGTGCGGTTCTTGCGCGGCAGGATCAGCGTGTGCGAGTCGGCCTGAGAGGCCGCCTTGTCGAACAGTGTGGGCACCGGCACCATGCCGAACTTCAGACCCTTCACCGACTGGGCGGTGGAGATCTCCCACTCGCCCTGCAAGTACAGGCCCGCCTTCTCGGTGAACATGTACGACTGCGCGGTGGCGTAGTCGAGTCCCTTGTTGGTCCAGCCGTTCTTCACCCAGGTTTGGATCCGATCCATCACCGACAGGAAGATGTCCTCGTTGACTGTGAGCTTGGCGCCGTTGTCGGAGAGGAAGGGCGTCGCGCCCTCGTGCTGGTTGTAGAGCGTCCAGAACACCCGCCAGGGGGTGGCGGTCTCGCCGCCCACGTTGGCGATGGTGATCGCCTCGCCGCCGGTGACATCGTGAATCGCGGCGAGCGCCTGCTCGAAGGTGTCGATGCCATCGAGCTTCTGCAGCTTCCCCCCGGAGACGAGGCCGGCCTTCTCGCACACGGTCTGGTTGAAGAACATCACCAGCGGATGTGTGTCGATCGGAATGGCAATGTTCTGCCCGTCCGTGATCTGCGCGTTCCACGGTCGTTCGGAGAAGTCGGAGAACGAGAGCCCAACGCCGGCGAGGTCCTCCTCGGTGATGGGATCGATCAGTCCGCCCTGCCACAGCGGCTTCGCGCGGGTGAGATGCGAGACGGCGACGTCCGGCGGCTTGTTGCCAACCGTCGCCAGCGTCACCTTCGTGTAGTACGGATTTCCCCAGGCGAACGTGGTGGCCTGGAGTGAGTCCGGTCCGTTCTGCGTGCGGTAGACGTCCAGCATTTCCTGGAGTCGGACGCCGTCGCCGCCGCCGAACAGGTTCCAGAACACGAGGGTCTCGGGCTTCAGGCTGCTTCCGAACAGACCCGCGGACACGGGGGAGGAGCAGCCCGCGAGCAACGGGACGGTTGCGGCACCCAGAGCCGCAGCGAGAAATCCCCGGCGCGTGAGCCGGAGCGAGGTGTCAGGCATTCGTACGTGACCTCCTTGTCGACGAGATCCGAGAACGGATTCTCGGGATTGAGATGAGCTCTCCTCATTTCAACGTGGTAACGGTAGCGCGAGCGGAGCGGTCTCGCAATGGGCAGTTGCTGATTTCTTGCGGAAGGGACCGGTCACACGTGCGCCTTCCAGTCCGCCGAACTTGGTGCTCGACACATCTGTTCCAACGATGTAATGTCATCACTCAACGGGCACCGTCGCCGGATGGCGGGGAGATTCGCCCTTTGACAGACAGCGACAATGAGGAGTCACATGTCCCGCGCGACCATCACCGTCGACCGCGACTTCACCGTCGGCCCGGTACCACGGAGGATCTTCGGATCGTTCGTCGAACACATGGGCCGGTGTGTCTACACCGGCATCTACGAGCCCGGCCACGCCGCCGCGGATGAGGAGGGCTTCCGCACCGACGTGCTGGAGCTCACCCGGGAGATGGGCGTGAGCGTCGTCCGCTACCCGGGCGGCAACTTCGTCTCGGGCTATCGCTGGGAGGACGGCGTCGGCCCCGTCGCCGAGCGGCCCCGTCGTCTGGACGGTGCCTGGCACACGGTGGAGACCAATGCCTTCGGCCTGCACGAGTTCGCCAGCTGGGCGCGCAAGGCCGATGTCGAGATCATGGAGGCCATCAACCTCGGTACCCGCGGCGTCGAGGCCGCGCGTGAGCTGGTCGAGTACGCCAACCACCCGGGCGGCACGGCGCTCAGCGACCTTCGCCGCCGCAACGGTGCCGCGGATCCTTTCAACATCAAGCTGTGGTGTCTGGGCAACGAGATGGATGGCCCCTGGCAGATCGGCCACAAGACGGCCGATGAGTACGGCCGCTTGGCGCAGGAGGCCGGCAAGGCCATGCGTCTGGTGGACCCCTCGATCGAACTGGTCGCGTGTGGCAGCTCGTCCAGTGGCATGCCGACCTTCGGCGAGTGGGAGCGCATCGTGCTCGGTCACACCTACGACGTGGCCGACTACGTCTCGCTGCACGCCTACTACGAGGAGAAGGAGGGCGACGCCGCCAGCTTCCTGGCTTCCGCCGTCGACATGGACTACTTCATCGAGTCGGTGGTCTCCACCGCCGACGCCGTGCGCGCAGCGGGCAAGCACAAGAAGTTCATCAACCTCTCCTTTGACGAGTGGAACGTCTGGTACCAGGGTCGTCCGGGCGTCGACTCCCCGGGCGAGATCGAGGCGGCGGGCGCCTGGAAGGAGCACCCGCGCATCATCGAGGACGAGTACAACGTGACGGACGCCGTTGTCGTCGGCACCCTGCTGAACTCGCTGCTACGCCACGGTGATCGTGTGTCGATCGCGAACCAGGCGCAGCTGGCCAACGTCATCGCGCCGATCCGCAGTGAAGCCGGCGGTCCCGCGTGGCGTCAGTCGATCTTCTGGCCCTTCGCACGCATGTCGGAGCTTGCCCGCGGCGAGATCCTGCGCCTCGCCGTCTCCAGCGACAAGTACGACACGGCTCGCTTCGGCGACGCCGACCTCGTGGACGCGAGCGCGACCTGGGACGAGGAGACGGGCCGCGTCGCCCTCTTCCTCGCCAACCGCGGACTCGACGAGCAGGCCGACGTCTCGGTGTCACTGCGCGGCTTCACCGGATCTCGTGTCACCCGCGCCGAGGTGCTCACCGTTCCCGAGGGCGGCGACCGCTTCACCTCCAACGTCGTGGACGCTCAGGAGCGCGTGGGACTGCAGCCGCTGTCCGCCGCCGTCGACGGAGGCACGCTGACCACCACGCTGCCGCCGCTGTCGTGGGCTGTCATCGAGGTCGAGGTCACGAAAGCCTGATCCCACCCGGCCCCGTCCCGCTGGTGCCCCGTCGGGTGTCGCCAGCGGGACGAGGTGGCTCGCTGGCTGGGTCCGCTGTCTCGGTTGCGGAGTGACCCATCTCGATTGCTGAGTTACCCTTCTCCGTTGCTCAGCGAGCACCAGCGCGATGACCTGCCTCGTCGCTCTTGCACCTCCACCCCGTGGTACGCACTGAAAGGCCGACATGACCACTCCTGAATCCCGCGATGACGTCGTCGCGCCGGTCGTCCCCGCCCGCTCCGCCGTGCGCCCACTCGGCCTGGACGCCGTCCGGCTCGCTGGCGGGTTCTGGGGTGAGTGGGAGAGCCTCGCCCGCGACGCGATCATCCCGCACGCCGAGTACTGGGAGGAGCGGACCGGCTGGCTCGCGAACTTTGACGCGGTCGCTGCGGGCACCATCGCGACTCGTGCGGGGCGTGAGTTCTCCGATTCGGAGATCTACAAACTGCTCGAGGCGATGGCCTGGCAGCTGGGCCGCAAGCCCGACGCGGGGCTGGAGTCGAGATTCGCCGCGATCGTCGCGCGGGTGTCCGCAGCGCAGCAGCCCGACGGCTACCTCAGCACGATGTTCGGCAATCCGGGGCAGGCGCCGCGGTGGTCGCAGCTGGACTGGGGCCACGAGCTGTACTGCCTCGGTCACCTGTTTCAAGCCGCGGTCGCGCGCGTGCGATCCGGCTACCGCGATGAGCTCGTCACCGTCGCGACGCGCGCCGCGGATCATGTGTGTGATGTCTTCGCACCGGGAGCGAACCCGGGTATCTGCGGTCACCCCGAGGTCGAGGTCGGCCTCGCCGAGCTGGGTCGCGCGCTGGGGGAGCGACGCTACCTCGATCAGGCGCGGGAGTTCATCGAGCGACGCGGGCATCACGTGCTGCCGGACATCGAGTTCGGACGGGAGTACTTCCAGGACGACATCCCGGTGCGGGATGCTCCGGTGCTGCGCGGCCACGCGGTGCGCGCGCTGTATCTCTCGTCCGGCGCTCTCGATGTGGCGGACGAGTTCGCCGACGAGGAACTCGCTGACGCCGTCCGGCGCGCCTATGATCGCACGCTGGAGCGACGCACGTATGTGACCGGCGGCATGGGTTCTCATCATCAGGACGAGGCGTTCGGGGAGGACTTCGAACTCCCGGCCGACCGGGCGTACTGCGAGACCTGCGCGGGCATCGGCTCGGTGATGACGGCCTGGCGCCTGTTGCTCGGAACCGGCGATCTTCGATACGGCGACATCATCGAGCGCACGATGTACAACGTGGTAGCCGTCTCGCCGCGGGCGGACGGGCGCGCGTTCTTCTATACGAATCCGCTCCAGCAGCGGGTTGCAAGCCAATCCGTCGACGCCGACGACATCAGCCGGCGCGCCCGAGCGCAGTTGCGTGCGCCCTGGTTCGAGGTGTCCTGCTGCCCGACGAATGTGGCACGCACGCTGTCGCAGTTCGCGGCGTATGTCGCGGTGGCGGACCAGCGCGGAGTGAGCATCGTGCAGTACGCCGACGCGGACATTCGCGCGCTTCTTCCCCGCGGCGCGGTGCTGCTTCGGGTGCGGACGGACTATCCCCACAACGGGCGGGTGTCGATCACGGTGGTGGAGTCGCCGACCGAAGCGGAGCTGCGACTGCGGTTGCCGTCGTGGGCGACGGGGGCGACGGTGCAGCGCCGTGGAGAGCGATCCCCGGTGTCTGCGGAAGCGCTGCGTGATGGTGTGCTTGAGCTGTCGGCCCTTGCGGTGGGGGAGGAGATCGTGCTCGAGCTCCCGCTGGCGCCGCGCCTCACCCATCCCGATCCGCGTATCGACGCGGTGCGCGGATCGGTCGCTGTCGAGCTGGGCCCACTGGTGCTGTGTGCGGAGTCGGTGGACGTCGATGGGGCGGACGTCGCGGATCTGGTCATCGACGCGACTGCGCCGCTGACGAGCGATGCGAGTGGGGTCCGCGCACGCGGCTGGCTGCGCCGAGCGGCACCGGAGGGGTGGCCGTATCGCGATGATGTGGACGCTTCGGGGGAGGCGGTGGAGATTCCCCTGGTTCCGTACTACTCCTGGGCTCAGCGCGGTCCCAGTACCATGCGGATCTGGATCCCGACGAGCTGAGGTGAGGCAGCGCGCTGGCCCGGTTCGTGGTTGCGGGGCAGGTGCAACCCGGACCGAGGTGTGCTCCGTTGGCGTGTTGGCGTGTTGGCGTGTTGGCGTGTTGGCGTGTTGGCGTGGCCTGCCGCCGCGTAGCGTCAGGGCGTGCTGTGGGTGATGTCGCGGGCGATGGTGGCCACCACGGCCTCGAAGACGATGCGCCAGTCCGTGCCGTCGGGCATGACTCCGGCGAGCTGCAGACTCACGGCGCCGTGCACCTGAGCCCAGATGGCGAGGACCCGCGTGCGGATGTCGACTTCGCCTGCGTGTGGCAGCAGACTCGTCACCGTCCGAATCAGGGGAGCCATTGCGCCGTCGGATGACGGCACATCCTCCGGCGCGCACGCGAGCAGCGCGCCGCCGAACATCAGGCGATACCGCACTGGATTCGCGAGCGCCCAGTCGCGATAGGCCCATCCCAGTGCCGCGAGCCCGTCGGCTTCCGCGCCGTGCTGTGCCGCGCCGAACGACGCGAACGCGTCATCGATGACGGCGGCGACCAGGCCGTCACGGCTGCCGAACAGGGCATACACCGCGCTCGTTGACGTCGAGGCCGCCGCTGTCACGGCGCGCAGCGAGAACCCGTCTACGCCATGTGAGTCAATGGCTTCGGCGGTCTCGGCGAGCAGTCGGTGGCGCAGCGCGTCGTCGTACACAGGAGGTCTTGCCATGTGAATCATCGTATCGTAACGTTGTTGCGTAACGACGTTACGGAATGAGGATCACATGAACGAGGTATTTCCCGGCAGGTACACCGCGCGGCCGGAGCAGGAGAGCGTCACGGTGTTCCTCATCGGCATGCGCGCGAACCGCTGGTGGAAGCTGGGGAGCATCGCCTCCGTTGCGCGGGAGATGCCGCGCATGCTCGGTCACCTCGCGGAGCATCCGGATGCGGGCATGCTCGGCTGTCACTCGTGGTTCGGGCGGACGACTCTGTTGCTGTCGTACTGGCAGAGTCCGGAGCATCTCCAGCGCTTCGCCGCGGATCGTGACGCTCCGCACCTGCAGCCGTGGCGCGACTACATGCGTCGACTGCAGGGGAGTGGAGACGTCGGCGTGTGGCACGAGACCTACCAGGTGCCGGTGGCCGACCAGGAAGCGGTCTACGTCGATATGCCGGCCTTCGGGCTCGCTCGGGCGACACAGCATGTGCCGGTTGGTGCGGGGATGCAGACGGCACGTCAGCGATTGGAGCGCTCTGGCGGGCGAAAGTCTCCGGAGGAAAATGCCTGATTGTGAGGCTGTTCTGTCAGCTCCGAAAAACTTCTTCAAAAATGTTCTGGGTTTTGCGTCATAGATGGCGTGGGTTGTCGTCTCTATGGGTGAGACACCGTATGCGGTTCCGGGGGGAGTTGCAGCAGTCGGTGCGAGAGGGGAATGGCGATTCGTCGCCGTTCGGTGGGGCTGGACCCGATGAGGTCCCACCGATCCTCGTCTCGTGTGTGGAGCGCTGGGGGGTGCTTCCGGAGGGCGCGGGATTGAGGAGAAGTTGAGGCGGGGTGGTTGGCGAGGGGCCACCACCCCGCCTTCTTCGTGCGTGCGCCCATGTCCCGTGAGACTTCCGTCTGTGGGCGACAATTCACGCAACGCGGCGATTCTCGCCCACAGACGGAAGTCTCGCGGGCGTTGATGTCTCGCGGGCTTTGAATTGTCGCGGTTGTCAGGCGCGGAAGCGGGCGAGAGCGGACTCGGAGGCCCGGGCGAGGAGGGAGACATCGGCGGCGACGGCCACGAAAGACGCACCGGCCGTGAGGTAAGCCTCGGCGGCATCCGGTGCGAAGGCGTTCACTCCGACCGGCTTGCCCACGGCGATCACGGCGTCGAACACCTGATGAACGGCCGCGACGACCTCCGGGTGCGTCTGCTGGCCGATCACACCGAGCGAGGCGGCGAGGTCTGCCGGGCCCACGAACACGCCGGCGACGCCATCGACGGCCGCGATCTCCGCAGCGTTCTCCGCAGCATCCGCTGACTCGATCTGCACGAACAGCGCGACGTGGTCATCGGCATGGGTGAGATAGCTGTCGACGCGATTCCACCGGGCCGAACGCGACAGCGCGGAGCCGACCCCGCGACGACCAGCGGGCGGATAGCGAACGGCGGTTACCAGCTCGCGCGCCTGTGCGGCCGAGCCGACCATCGGCACCAGCACCGTCTGCGCGCCGAGGTCGAGCACGCGCTTGAGCGTCACGTCATCGCCGATCGGAACCCGCACGACAGGACTGACCCGCGGATAGCCGGCGAGCACCTGCAGCTGCAGCTGCACCGACTGCAGCGAGTTCGCGGAGTGCTCCATGTCGATGAGCACCCAGTCGGGTCCAGCCCCGGCGATGATCTCGGTGATCAGGGCGGACCCCGCGACCGACCACAGACCGATCAGCGGGCGGTCGGCGCCGGCGAGCGCCTCACGAAATGTCGGTGGGAGTGTCATGCGTGCTTCCTCCTGCGATGTCATGCGATGCGGCACTCGATGGTGCCGAAATCTCCGTAGTCGGCGAGCACGGTATCTCCGGCCTCCACCCACACCGGGCGAGTGAACGACCCCGCGAGGATGATCTCGCCGGCCTCCAGACGATCGCCGTGCTGGTGCAGCTTGTCCGCCAGCCAGGCGACGCCACGGGCGGGGTGGCCGAGCACTCCGGCTGCGACTCCGGTCTCCTCGATCTCCCCGTTCTTGAACAGCAGCCCCGGCACCCACCGCAGGTCCACGTCGTCTGGGCGCCGGCGCACCGTGCCGAGCACCATCGCCCCATAGGCGGCATTGTCGCTGATGGTGTCGACGATCGTGCGTCCCTCCAACTCGATGTGCGAGTTCAGCACCTCCAGCGCCGGAACGACATAGTCCGTCGCCGCGATCACGGCCTCGAGCGTGCAATCGGGACCAGTCAGCGGCTGCTTCAGCACGAAGGCGAGCTCGACCTCGATGCGCACGTTCGAGTACTCGGCGGCGGGAATCATCGCACCCGACTCATGGACGGTGTCGTCGAACATGACGCCGTAGTCCGGCTCGGTGATGCCCGTGGCCAGCTGCATCGCGCGGGAGGTCAAGCCGATCTTGCGCCCCACCAGCCGGCGCCCGGCGGCGATCTGCCGATCGCGCCAGACGCCCTGGATGGCGTACGAATCCTCGACCGTCGCTTCCGGGTGTCGGGCGGTGATGCGTGGGATCACCGTGTGCTCGCGGTCTGCGACCGCAAGCTCATCGGCCAGCCGCGTGATCGTGTCAGACGTCAGCATGTGCGGATCCTCTCGTGGATCAGAGCTGGTGGCCGAGCTTGTATTCGCCCTGTTTCCACTCCGGCATCGCGTCTTCGTCAGACGGGCGCGTGTAGGAGAAGCCATCGGCGCCGATGGTGACTGCCATCTCGCTGGAGTCCGTGCGAGCGATGACGGGCTGCGGGTTGCCGTCCAGGTCCAGCACGAGGGAGGCGTCGGTGTACCAACTCGGCACGACGGGGTTACCCCACCAGTCGCGGCGCTGATTGTCGTGCACGTCCCAGGTGATCACCGGGTTGTCCGGATCGCCGGTGTAGTAGTCCTGCGTGTAGACCTCCACACGGTGGCCGTCCGGGTCGCGCAGGTAGAGGTAGAACGCGTTCGAGACGCCGTGACGGCCCGGGCCGCGTTCGATGGCGTCGGACTGACGCAGCGCTCCGAGCTTGTCGCAGATCGCGAGGATGTTGTGCTTCTCATGGGTCGCGAAGCAGACGTGGTGCATGCGGGGACCATCGCCGCCGGTCATGGCGGTGTCGTGCACGGTGGGCTTGCGGCGCATCCACGCGGCGTACACGGTGCCCTCCTCGTCCTGGATGTCCTCGGTCACGCGGAAGCCGAGATCCTGCATGTACTTCACCGCGCGCGGAACGTCAGGCGTCACCTGGTTGAAGTGATCCAGGCGTACCAGCTCGCCGGGGGTGTGCAGGTCGTAGCGCCAGGACATCCGCTCGACGTGATCGGTCTGGTGGAAGAACTCGTACGGGAATCCGAGCGGGTCGACCACGCGCACCGAATCGCCGATGCCCTTCACAAAGCCGTCCGAATTGCGTCGTACCTCGCAGCCCAGCTCCGTGTAGAAATCCACCGCACGGTCCAGGTCTTCGGGGGTGCGCACGCGGTAGGAGAATACGGCGACCGCGGCGATCGGACCCTTGCGCAGCACGAGGTTGTGGTGGATGAACTCCTCGGTGGAGCGGAGATAGATGCTCTCGTCATCCTCCTCGGTCACGTACAGGCCGAGCACATCCACGTAGAACACCCGCGAGGCGGCGAGGTCGGTGACGACGAGCTCCATGTAGGCGCAGCGCAGCACGTCCGGGGGCGTGGCGGCAGGGGTCGCGATCGGGTTTTCGGTGACGATCGGCGCCTCCTGGCTCACGAAGAAGCCGGAGGAGGTGGGCGTCATGTCTGCACGATTGGTCATGTCTGGTCCTTGCGTCGTTGCGGGGCCGTGGCAGCTCAGTGCTTGCCGAACGTGGGGTTGTGCGGCTCGCCCAGGGTGATGTGAACCGCCTGCTGGTCGGTATAGAAGTCGATCGAGCGGTAGCCCCCCTCGTGGCCGAGACCGGAGGCCTTCACGCCGCCGAACGGCGTGCGCAGGTCACGAACGTTGTTGCTGTTCAGCCACACCATGCCGGCCTCGATCGACTGGGCGAAGTTGTGCGCGCGGCGCAGATCGTTGGTCCACACGTAGGCCGCGAGGCCGTACTTGGTGTTGTTCGCGAGGGCGAGTGCCTCTTCGTCGGTGTCGAAGGGCGTGATCGCCACGACCGGGCCGAAGATCTCCTCCTGGAAGATGCGCGCATCGGGGGGGACGTCGGCGAACACCGTCGGGGCGACGTAGTTCCCCGTGGGGAAGCCCTCGGGGCGGCCGCCGCCGGCGACGAGACGACCCTCGGTCTTGCCGATCTCGACGTAGCTCATCACCTTCTCGTAGTGCTCCGGGTGCACGAGCGCGCCGACCTCGGTGGTCGGATCCTGCGGGTCGCCCACCTTCACGCGGCGGGCCTGGGCGGCGTAGCGCTCGACGAACTCGTCGTAGATCGAGCGCTCGACCAGGATGCGGGAGCCCGCGGTGCAGCGCTCGCCGTTCAGCGAGAAGACGCCGAAGATGCAGGCATCGATCGCTGTCTCCAGGTCGGCGTCGGCGAACACCACGGCCGGGCTCTTGCCGCCGAGCTCCATGGACAGCCCCTTGAGGAACGGGGCGGCGTTGCCGAAGATGATCTGCCCGGTGCGGCTTTCCCCGGTGAAGGAGATGAGCGGGACATCGGGGTGCTTGACGAGCGCGTCGCCGGCGTCCTCGCCCAGGCCGTTGACCAGGTTGAACACCCCCTGCGGGAGGCCGGCCTCCTCGAAGATCCCGGCCCACAGCGACGCCGACAGCGGTGTGAACTCAGCGGGCTTGAGCACCACCGTGTTGCCGGTGGCGAGGGCGGGGCCGAGCTTCCACGACTCCAGCATGAAAGGCGTGTTCCACGGAGTGATCAGCCCCGCGACGCCGATCGGCTTGCGGTTGACGTAGTTCATCTGCCGGCCCGGAACCTTGAAGGCGTTATCGTGCTCGGCCACGATGAGGTCGGCGAAGAAACGGAAGTTCTCGGCCGCGCGCCGCGCCTGGCCCAGCGCCTGCGTGATGGGAAGGCCGGAGTCGAAGCTCTCCAGTTCGGCGAGGCGCGCATCGCGAGATTCGACGATGTCGGCGATCCGGTGCAGGATGCGCGAGCGCTCCCGGGCAGCCATCCGCGGCCACGGCCCGTTGGTGAAGGCGCGGCGCGCGGCCGCGACGGCGCGATCGATATCGGCCTTCTTGCCCGCGGCCGCCTGCACGTAGGTCTCATTGGTGACGGGGTCGAGCACGTCGAAGGTGTCGCCGTCGAGCGAGTCGACGAAGGAGCCGTCGATGTAGTGCCGGATGCGATCCGGCAGCTCTGCCGGGATGTGACGATCGGACATCGGTCCTCCTGGATGATCAGCGCGGGAGCGCTCAGTTAGATGAGGGAAGGGATCCGAGGCTTCGCGAGGCGCGGTAAGCCTGGAGAGTGTGGTCGCGGTGTTCGCGCGCCGCGATCTCGATGCGCAGCCCGTCGGCTCCGTCGCGGATGAGATGAATGAGCGCGGCGTGCTCCTGCACCGAGTGCGCTGCGCGATCGGGAACGAAGGAGAACGTGGAATCGCGCAGACCCGCGAGCCGTGCCCAGTCGCGTTCGACCAGTTCGACGAGGTGCTTGTTCGGGCATGCCTCGAACAGGGTGGCGTGGAACTGCTGGTTGAGGATCGTGAACGTGTGCGGGTCGAAGTTGGCCAGTAGCGACTCCATCCGGGCGTTGATCGCTTCAGCGCGGGAGAGTAGTTGCTCCGTGAGCAGCGGTGCGGCCAGAGCGGTGGCCGCCCCCTCGATGATGCCGAGCGACTGCATCGTGTCGGTGTACCGGTCGGCGTCCACGAGCGTGACCCGTGCTCCCACGTTTCGCTCGAACGTCACGAGCCCTTCTGCTTCGAGTCGGCGGATGGCTTCGCGTACCGGAACCACGCTCATGTCCAGCTCATCGGCCAGCGACGCCAGCACCAGCCGGTAGCCCGGCCCGAACTGGTGCCGATCGATGTGGCCGCGGATCCAGGTGTAGGCGTGCTCGGACTTGCTCCTTGTCGCCTGGATCTCGGGAGTGTGGAGGTCGATCGGGCCGAAGTCAGCCATGAGCGGCCTCCTCGGCGCGCCAGGCGTCGTAGCGCTCGCGCCACTCGGCGTTCATCGGGAACAGGCCGTCGACCTTGGCCCCCGCGGCCACCTGAGCGGCGATCCACGCGTCTTCGTCTTCCTGAGCGAGGGTGGCGTCGACCACCTCCTCCACCAGCGCGGGGGGGATGACGATGACGCCGTCTCGGTCGGCCACCACGACGTCGCCCGGCTGCACCGTGGTGCCGCCGCACGCGATGGTGATATCGGAGTCCCACGGCACATGACGGCGCCCGAGCACCGCAGGGTGCGCTCCGCGGCTGTAGACCGGGATGCCCACCGCGGCGACGGCGTCGTAGTCTCGCACGCCGCCATCGGTGATGATGCCCGCGGCGTGCTGGGCGTGGGCGCGGATGGCGAGGATATCGCCGAGCGTGCCCGAACCGGCCTCACCGCGGGCCTCGATGACGATGACCTCGCCATCTTGGACCGCGTCGAACGCGCGCTTCTGCGCGTTGTATCCGCCGCCGTGAGACGCGAACAGGTCCTCACGGTTCGGCACGAAGCGGAGAGTTCGCGCCACGCCGACGATCTTCTGCTCCGGGTGCATGGGGGCGACGCCGTCGATGGTGGTGTTGTCGAGCCCGCGCTTTCGCAGCTGCTGCGAAAGTCCTGCCACGGGGGCACGACGCAGGCGATCGGCAAGATCCGGATCAAGCCCGGTGCGCACCGGGGGGAGTCCTGCCGCCTCCCGCGAGCCCCAGGCCTCCTCGCGCTGGAGGTCATCGGTCGCCGGGGTCGATCCGACCGCGGGGTCGAAGACGCCGGAGCCGGCGATGACGGTGGTGCGCAGGCGTCCGCTGCTGGCCTCGGGGGTGAAGACCTCCACCTCCACCACGTCATTCGGCTGAACCACCGTGGATCCGGCGGGGGTGCCGGTGAGGATCACGTCGCCGCGCTCCAGCGTGAGGTGCTGGGAGAGGTCGGTGATGAAGCGGGGGAGGGAGAAGAACATCCCGGCGGAGGAGTCGTCTTGCCGTAGCTCACCGTTGACCCACGTCCGGATGCCGATGCTGTCCGGATCGACATGAGACGCGTCGATCAGCGTGGGGCCGAGCGGGGTGAATCCGTCGCCGCCCTTGGATCGGACGTTGGACCCCTTGTCCGCCGCACGCAGGTCGTACAGGCCGAAGTCATTGCCCGCCGTGATCCAGCCGACGTGAGACCACGCGCTCTCCAGCGGAACTCGGCGTGCGGGCGTGCCGATGACGAGCGCGATCTCCCCTTCGAATGCCAGCAGCTCGGTGCCCTCGGGGCGTTCGATCAGTCCGCCGGAAGCCGCAATCGAGCTGGAGGGCTTGAAGAAGTAGGAGGGCTGCGCGGGCTTGCGACCACGCTGCGCTGCGCGGGATTCGTAGCTCAGGTGCACGGCGATGACCTTGCCGGGGCGCAGCGGCAGCGCGGCGAAGCGCGGATCCGTGTCCATCGTCTCTCCTTCACGTCGGTGGGAATGAGTCACGGCGACCCTATCGGAAGAAATTCTTGAGTCGTATCTCAAATCGTATATGATCATGGTCATTCGGACAACGGCGATTCCACAACCTCCGCAGATCGTCGGTTCGGGTCCGCACAGATCGACGAGGGAGTCATCATGAGTTCGCACGCTGCACCCGGGGGTCTCACCCCCACCGGCACGATCAGCTCGACGGGCGACCGTCGCAGGGTCGTCTTCGCCACGGTGATCGGAACCACCATCGAGTGGTACGACTTCTTCACGTACGCCACCATGGCGGGCCTCGTCTTCGGCACCCTGTTCTTCCAGCCCGCCGGTGCAGGGGTGGGGACCCTGCTCTCGTTCGTGACCGTCGGCCTCAGTTTCCTCTTCCGTCCGCTCGGCGCGTTCCTGGCCGGCCACTTCGGCGATCGCGTCGGTCGTCGTCAGGTGCTGGTGGTGACGCTGTTCGGCATGGGGGTCGCCACCGCGCTCATCGGCGTACTGCCGACCTTCGCGGCCGCCGGCATCACCGCACCGATCCTGCTGATCCTGCTGCGCGTGCTGCAGGGCATCTCCGCCGGTGGGGAGTGGGGAGGCGCCGTGCTGATGGCCGTCGAGCACGCTCCGCGCGAGAAGCGCGGCGCTTTCGGGGCCGCGCCGCAGGTGGGTGTCCCGCTCGGCCTCTTGCTCTCCAGCGCCGTCATCGCCATCGTCTCCGCCATCGCCCCCGGCGACGCGTTCCTGGAATGGGGCTGGCGCGTGCCGTTCCTGCTGTCGGTGGTGCTGATCCTCGTGGGCTACTGGATCCGTCGCAGCGTCGAGGAGAGCCCGGTCTTCACGGAGATCGCCGAGCGTTCGGCGCAGACCAAGACCCCCATCGTGGTGCTGTTTCGCAACTACGGCGTGGTCGTGGTGCTCGCGGCCCTGGTCTTCGCGGGCAACAACGCGGTCGGCTACATGACCACCGGTGGCTGGATCCAGGGGTACGGCGCGAACGCCCTGGGCCTCACGCGTCCGGAGGTGCTGTGGTCGGTGGCCGTGGGCGCCGTGATCTGGTTGGTGCTGACCTGGTTCGGCGGCACGATCTCGGACCGGATCGGACGCCGCCGCACGTACCTGATCGGCTGGCTGCTGCAGGCCGTAGGTGTGCTGTCGCTGTTCCCGTTGGTCAATACCGGAAGCGTCGTTCTCTTCGCGCTCGGGCTGTCGATCCTCTCGATCGGACTCGGTCTCACTTACGGTCCGCAGTCCTCGTTCTACGCGGAGATGTTCCCGGCGTCGGTGCGCTTCTCGGGCGTCTCCATCTCCTACGCGATCGGCGCGATCTGCGGTGGCGCGTTCGCCCCGCTCGTGGCCGAGGCGCTGTTCCAGGCGACCGGCGGCACCACCGCGGTGATGTGGTACCTGCTGGCGATGACCGTGGTGGGGCTGCTGGCCACCCTCGCCTTCCGCAACCGTGCGGGCATCCCTCTCGGCATCGACCACGAGGCGGAACAGGCGAAGACCCCGCTCTACGGTGTGGGCGTCACCGACGCCTGAACGGACGAGGAAGCGCCGGCTCGCCGCCGGCGCTTCCTCGTTTCACGAGTTCACGCGGATGATCTCCTGCTGGTACGGGGCGATCACGCCGGTGGAGATGCGGCAGTCCAGGAGCAGGAAGCGGCGCTGATCGACCGGCTCCTCCGCCCAGCTGTCCAAGCGATCCAGCTGGTCGAGGGAGGTCACCACGACCCCCTCGGCACCGACGGCCTCCGCCAGTGCGGCGAAGCTGACGCCCGGGATCATCATCGGTCCGGTGGCCAGGCCCTTGAGGCCGTACAGATTGACCTCGGCACCGTAGGCGCCGTCATTCCAGATCACGCCGATCCCTCGTCCGCCGGCCGCACGAACGGCGGATTCCAGATCGGCCAGGGCCATCAGGCCGCCTCCGTCTCCGGAGGAGAGCACGATGGTCGAGTCGGGGCGTGCCGCGGCAGCGCCGACCACGCTCGGGAAGCCGAGGCCGATCGACTGATACGCGGTGCCGATCATCATGAACCGGTCTGGTGACGTGATCGGCCAGTACATGTTCGCCCAGCCCAGGAAGTGACCGCCGTCGGTGACGACAACGCGGTCATCGGGCAGGCTGCGGGCGATGCGGACAGCCACCGACCGGGGATCCAGACGACCGTCGGGAGCAAGAACCTCCCCGCTGTCGCGCGCGAGCAGCGCGTCCAGGTCGATGCTCTCCCGCCAGGCCGGCAGGGTGCGTTCGGGCAGGGCGGCGAGAATGTCCTCGGCCGCGACGCGGGCGTCGGCGCGAACATATCCCGACACGACCGCGTGGGTCGCGGCGGCGGAGATGTCGACCTGGAACACCCGCGTGCCGGGGGCGAACAGTTCGCCGAAGCGCATCGTGAACTGGTTGAGTCCGGCGCCGAAGACCACGGCGACGTCGGCCTCGCGGATCAGCTCCATCGCGCCGTCGGCGCCGAATCCGCCCGTGACGCCGAGGTCGTAGCGAGTGTCCGGGAAGAGTCCGCGTCCGAGCGCCGTTGAGGCCGTGACAGCCCCGGTGGCGTCTGCGAGCCGGCCGAGCGCTGCGCCGGCATCGGCGAGATGCGCACCGCGACCAGCCAGGAGGAACGGTCGCTGCGCCGTGGCGAGAGCATCGGAGATCTCACGGATCCGGTCGATGCTCACCTCGCCTCGCGGCTGCATCGGCGACGGCAGTGACAGAGCGGGCACCGCGCCGGGCTCTCCCGCCTCGAGCGTGGCGACGTCATAGGGGATCGCGAGGACCACCGGCACCTTGTAGCTGAGCGCGTGTTCGATCGCGATCGCCGTGGTCGCCACTGCATCGGCACGCCCCACGGTGTAGGTGCGCGCGCCGACGGCCGACGCCAGGGCGATCTGGTCCACATCCCAGGGCCGCGGACCCGATGTCGGCTCATCGCCCACCACGAGCACCAGCGGCACGTGCGCCTGCGCGGCTTCGGCCAAGGGGGTCAGGGTGTTCGTGAAGCCGGCGCCGTAGGTGGCCGTGGCGATCGCGATGCGACCCGAGGCGCGAAAGTGCGCGTCGGCTGCCACGACGCCGCCGGCTTCGTGGCGAACGGCGGTGAAGGTGACGCTGCGGGAGCGCTCCAAGGCGTCGAGCAGGTAGGCGTTGCCGTTGCCCATCACGCCGAACACTTGATCGGTGAAGGCCGCTAGGGCGTGGGCGACGTGCGCGGAGACGGTGGTGTCAGTGGGAACGGGAGTGGGCATGACGATGCTCCTGTCGAAACGGAAGCCGCGATGCGTGTGGTCGAAGACGAGTGAGCACGGATCGCGGACGGGGATCCGTATGTGTCTCACTCGAGCGGCCTTCGTCGTCGGCTCGGCTTCGTGCTCTTTTTTCGAGCACCGGGTCATACCCGGACTCGCTCAGTATACGGCTGGGGAGCCGCCCCAACTCAATGTCGGTGGTCAGCGCGATCATGTCCTCATGACGGCTTACCACTTCTCCACCGCGTCCAGTCTCGACGGCTTCCTCGCCGACTCCGAGGACAACCTCGGCTGGCTGCTGAGCCGGCACTTCGATGAGAAGGGGCCGATGAACATCCCGGATTTCCAGGCGACCATCGGCGCCAACGTGATGGGCGCCACCACCTATGAGTGGCTGCTCGTGAACGGTGGGGGCGAACCGTGGCCGTACGACGTGCCTACGTTCGTCTTCACGCATCGCGATCTGCCAACGGTAGACGGCGATGTCCGGTTCGTCTCCGGCGCTCCGGTGGAGCATCGCGGTGCGATCGAGTCCGCGGCCGGAGATCGCGACGTCTGGGTGCTCGGTGGGGGAGCGCTGGCCGCGGCGTTCGCGGACGACGGCATGCTGGACGAGCTCACCGTGACCTTCGCGCCGGTGCTTCTGGGGGCGGGGCGGCCACTGTTCGGCGGGGCGCGAGAGCTGCGGTTGCTCGAGCACGCGGTGAACGGCGAATTCCTCGCCGCACGATACGCGGTGCTCGGACCTCGGGAGGTCTGAACCACAGGCACTTTGCAAAAATATATAGACCGGTCTATTATTTAGAGATGGCATCCAAAGGAGACCTCACAAAGGCCCGGCTCGCGACATCCATGCTCGAGCTCATTCAGACCAGCGGCTACAGCGGGACGGGCTTGAACGCCGTCATCGACCACGCTGGCGCACCCAAGGGATCGGTGTACTTCCATTTCCCCGACGGGAAGGAAGGGCTGGGCGTTGCCGCGGTGGATCTTGCGGCGCAGCAGTTCCAGGCGCTGATCACTGAGGCCGCATCCGGCGCCGGCGGCGCTGCCGAGGCGGCACGCACCGCGATCGAGGCCCTGGCCGCACTCGTCGGCGACAGCGAGTTCCGGCTCGGGTGCCCGGTGTCCGTCGTCACCCTGGAGATGGGGGCGGAGAACGAGCGACTCCGCGAAGCGTGCGCCTCCGCGTTCGAGTCGTGGATCGTGCCGACCACGGCGCTGCTGGAGGCTGACGGTATCGATGCCGCCCGCGCACGATCGTTGGCCACAGTCATCGTGTCCACCATCGAAGGCTCGGTGATCGTCTCACGCGCCACACGGAGCACGGCACCGCTGCGCGCCGCAGCCGACGTCGTGTCGGAGCTCATCGCACAGCAGACGGGAGCAGGACGATGACCGCCGACGAGCAGCAACGCCACGCCCTGATCTTCGGCGCCTCCGGACTGATCGGACGCTACCTCATCCTGGCGATCGCCGAGTCCGGCGCGAAGGTCACGGCGGCAGTCCGCAGCGCTCGCTCCGCGACATCGATGCAGCGCTGGCTGACCGAGCATGGCCTGACGACCCCGGTCGACACGGTGATGGTCGACTTCGATGCGACCGAGATCATCGCGGGCGGCCCCGCCGCGCTCTCGGACGTGACCGAGATCCACAACTGTGCCGGATCGTTCCGATTCGGGATGGCTGCCGACGAAGCGCGTCAGGCCAACGTCGGCATCGTCGAGAAGCTGATCGACTTCGCCGCGGAGCTCCCGGATCTGCAGCGCGTCATCCACATCTCGGGTTATCGCGTCGGCGGACAGGATCCGGCCCTCGTGCCCTGGTCGGCGGAGCGTCGCGCCACGATCTATCGGGAACATGGCGCATACGAGGCGTCGAAGGAGGAGTCCGACGCGATCTTTCAGGCCCGGGCGCGCGAGCGCGGTGTGCCGTGGACCATCGTGAACCCCGCCAGCGTGATCGGCGACAGCGTGACGGGGGAGTCCGAGCAGCAGATCGGCCTGGCCACCACCGTCCGCCAGGTCTGGGACGGGACGCTCACGGCGCTGCCCGCTGGACAGTCGACGTTCCTGCCCGTGGTCACCGTGGACTACCTGGCCTCGTTCATGGCGGCCGCAGCGGTTGATCCGGCCGCCGCGGGGATGGCGTACTGGATCCTCGATGACGAAACGCCGCCACTGGCTGATCTCCTCACGCAGACGGGCGAACACCTGGGCGCGAAAGTCCCGCGACTGCGCATCCCGGTCAGTCTGATCAAGCGACTGCCGAGCTGGATCACACATGCTGACCCCGAGACGCTCACCTTCATGTCCAGCGATCGGTATCCGACGCGATCCGCGCTCGACTTCGCCGCAAGGCACGGGATCCCCACCCCGGACGTGCGAGTATCGCTGGAACGGTGGGCCGACTACATCGCCGCGCGCCGATTCGGCAGCATGAACGGCACCGAACGTCGCTTCATCGATGCCGGCGGCGTTCGCACCTTCGAACTGGGTGCTCACGAATCTGCGCGTCTCATCTTCCCCGGGCTCCCCGTGAACGCGGACACCTGGGCAGCGGTGGCCGAGGGAATCGGTGCGCGAGCCGTGGATTTGCCAGGCCTCGGTTTGAGCGGTGGTGAGGGCATCGAGGACTGGGAGCGGTGGCTTCCCGCTGTGCTGGGCGACGATCCGGCCGATCTCATCGGTCACTCCATCGGCTCCGCGGCCGCTGTGCTGGCAGCGGACCGTCACCCCGGGCGGGTGCGCTCGCTCACGCTGGTCGCTCCGTTCTTCCTCCAGCCCTCGGCCGGGGTCGCGACACGACTGCAGCCGCTCGTGAGCCTGGCGCTTCGTCGCACGGGCGCGGCCGGCCTGTCGCGGCGTCTGACCGGCGCAGGGCGCAGCGCGGCCGCCCTGCGGTCCAGCGCCGACGACCTGCGGCGCCACAGCGCACCTCGTGTGGCGGCCCAGCTGGCGCAGGCAGGGTCAGCGTCCTGGCGCGGTGAGCTGCGCGAGAAGCTGCGGCGATTCTCCGGTCCCGTGCGGATCATCACGGGCGGCGCGGATCCGCTGGCGCCCGAGTTCGTGGCTGAGCTCTCGTCACTGCCGCAGGTCGAGATGATCTCGATCCCTGGTGCCGGGCACCACCCCCAACTGACCCACGGGGAGGCGTTGACGCGTCAGCTCGCGGGCGTGCGGGTCTGACATCGCATCACGCCGGTTGCGGGAAATCACCTCGCAACCGGCGTGAGAGCAACGCATCCGCGGCGTCGACTCACGCGTCCAGCGACATCCGGAAGTCGTAGCGCGCTGGCAGGGGATCGACCGCCTCAGCACGGTCTGCGAGTACCTGGGCCGATGCCGCCGGATCGGCGGCACGCTGAATCCCGATCGCGGCGGTCCGCCAGAGCTCCGTCAGCGCGTTATCGCCTTCGGCCAAGTCGGCCACCTCGATCCCCGCGGCGAGGAGATCGCGGGCTTCTGTGGGACGCTCCAGTGCGACCAGCGCCTGCGCACGAAGCAGCCGCGCCCGCCCGCCCGGATGTTCTTCATCCGCGGCGGTGGCAGCCTGTAGCGCTTCGGCAGGCGCGCCGAGGCGCAGCAGGAGCTCTCCGAGATCAATGGTGGCGGCGGCGACGTCTGCCAACTCCAGAGCGCGGAGCGCATGCGCTCGTGCTGCGGACTCATCACCGCGTTCCTGCGCGATCTCCGCCAGGGCACGCCGGGCGTACCACGTGTCCTGCGCCTGCACCGCGGCGCTCAGCGCCGCCACCGCCTCATCGAGACGGCCGTGCGCGGCGTGCAGAACACCGAGCGCAAAGGCAGCATCCGGCGTCGTCTCACTCTCCAGGAACGGAGCCCAGGCATCGTCGCGCTGGTAGCTGAGCGGAAGTCCATCCGGGAACGGTCCACCACGCAGCAGCTGAAGCCAGCCCTCCTGCTCGGGACCCAGATGATTGGGCCGAAACGGCGTGCGTGAATCGTCGAACGGGCCGGAGCGGGTGTGAATGCGTCGTCGCTGTTCCAGCGCGCCCCATCCCGACCCGATGCTGAGCACCTCTCCGACGCGGTCATCCGCGGTGGATCGAGCGCTCTCGGCCTCGATCGCGACCCGGTGTCGTTCGGCTGCCGACGAGGCCGCAACCACATCGATGGCGGCATCCCACGATTCGCCCAGCGCCACGGTGCCGTCGACCTCGACCAGACCGTAGGCTTCGATCCAGCTCCAGGTGGCGCCGGCCGGCATCGGCACGTGCTCCAGCTGCGTGCGAGCGATCCCCGCCTGGATCTCCAGATACGTCCCCGTGCCGTGTGACAACCACGACTGCCACCGCCGACCACCCTCGGACTCTCCCCAGACGAAGAGCTTGCGTCCGCGCAGCAGCGCGTCGGACATCTGGAGAAGTCCCCGGCCATCGGCCTCGACGGCCGCGATCCACGGATGCGTCCGCTCGTCGAGGTCGAAGAAGTAGTCCGCCGCCTGCGGCGCCAGCGCCGGCCGCGTGATGTCCGGGCGCGGTGCATCGTCTCCGACGGGGATCAGGTGCACGTTCTCGCGGTATGCGAACTTCCATGCCCCGTGGGCGGGCGCGATCACCCGAGTGTCGGCCGTCTGATCCACCGCGATGTTGGACCACCAGTACATCGGCACCGGCTCGGACGACTCCCGCACATCGACGATGCTGTTGTGCACCAGCAGCTCGCGGGCATCGGCGCCGAGCACGAATTCCACGCTGTAGACGACGCCGCGGAGCCGCTCGTACTCGTAGAGGCGCACGGCGGCGGCGCCGTCCGGCCGCTCGATCTCGACCGCATGCAGTGTCGATGCCGTGAGAGGCGTGTGCCCGATCGTGCCGATGTTCCACTCCACGCCGCCGGAGAACCACGCGTTTCGCAGTGCCAGGTTTCCGGGCTGGAAGACAGCGTTCACGTGCAGCAGTTCGCGCTCGGCGCCCTTGTCATAGAGGCGCCGCAGCCGACCGCCGAGGTCGGGCAGGATCTCCGCACGCAGGTGATCGTTCTCCAGGACGAGAACGCGGTGCTCCCGATCCACGAGCGTGCGGTCGTAATCCTGTTGCGGCAGGTAGGGCGCGATGTTGCGCACGTGTCCGTAGCTGAGCCCGGCGCGCAGGTCCTCATCGATCTGCACGCCGGCGTCGACGGCATGCAGATCGTGTGTGCGACGCACTGGCACGAGATTTACCGGATCGCCGAGGGTGGCGCTGGGCAGGGACACGGTTTCCACGCGCAGGGAAGCGGAGGCCACGTCGGCTCCTTCGTCGGGGGGAGGGAAGATGAGGGAAGAGAGATCAGGCGGCGTGCGTGTTGACCGCGACGATGCGACCCTGGGGGTCGAATCCGAACTGCGCGACGGTGGTGGTATCGCTCACCGTCGCGCCGCTGAACGCGTCGTCGTTCCACCGGAACGACCAGCGCTGGGCGGTGGCGAGGCCCCACACGGCCGTGCGCGGGTCGCGGAACAGGCCTGTGCTCAGCAGTCGGGGCAGCTTCGCGACCACGGCGGCCAGCGTCAGGGGCGGCAGGGCGGAGTCGAGGAGGAAGATGAAGCGGGTCCCGCCGTCGACGGGAGCGGAGTAGTACGGGCCGCGACCCAGGATGCCCACGGCCGCCTGGCCGATCTCGTGCGCCAGCTGTGCCATGGCATCGCGATCCTGCGCGTCGAAGTCCGCGGGGAAGGGCACTTCGCCGATGCTGAGCTCACGCACGCCGTCGCGCTCTCCGGCGGCGCGCAGTGCGGCGGAAGCACCCTGCTGGGAGCCCTGCGGGTGCGCCCAGTCCCACAGCACCGAACGCGGTCCGGGAGCGATCGAGGCGATGAGGTGCGCCCGGGTGGCGAAGCGGCGCGACGGATCCTGCTCCGAGGTGAAGGTCAGCGTCCCCTGCTGCATGTCCACGTCCCAGCGATGCTGACCCAGCGCGTCTGTCGCCTCCACGAGAGCGTCCTGCTGGAGCAGGGACAGCAGCAGACCGCGATCAATATAGGTCTGCAGAGCGGGGAACGTCGTCATCGTTGTCCTTTCCGGAGGCGCAGAGTGCGCTCTCTGAAGTCTGCCATCCGAGTCGATGAGTCCGCTCAAGATCCGCGGAAGTTTCCGCTTCCTCAAGACGGGTTCACTTCGCTTCTGCTGGGGGTCCGGTCGCGCTCGCACGGGGCCCTAGCGTGGAAGGCGGGGACAGAGACGGATCCACCACACTGAACGCAAGGACGCGCATGGACGATTTCGCCGCACACCGCACAGCTTGGAACAGCCAGGAGGAGCTCGCCGAGCGGATGATCCCGCACATCGGGGCGCTGCACCGGGAGCGCGGGGTGGTGACATCGATCCACGGGCATCGCCTCGTCGGACTGAGCGCGACGGGGATCCTTGCCGCACACCAGCGCGCGCAGAGCGTGGGTCACGAGCGCATCGACGTGGCCGACAGTCTCGCCGTGATCGAGGCGCTGCGCGCGATCGGACCCGCACCGTCGTCGATCGATGTGGCTCGACTGATCTCCTCCCGTCCTGCGGGAACCGATCTGGAGTCCCACCTTCGTGACCAGCTCGCGCCGGTGCTGGGCGCACCCCACGAGGACGTCGAGGATCGCGATGTCGTGCTCTACGGTTTCGGTCGTATCGGACGCCTGCTGGCACGGATCCTGATCTCCCACGCCGGTGGCGGGTCCGGCCTTCGCCTGCGCGCCATCGTGGTGCGGCGCGGATCGGATTCGGATCTCGCCAAGCGCGCTTCGCTGCTGGCTCGTGATTCGGTGCACGGTCCGTTCGAGGGAACGGTCTCCGTGGACGCGGATCGCGAGCAGATCATCGCGAACGGCACGCGGGTGCAGGTGATCTACGCGGACGATCCTGCTGCGATCGACTACAACGCCTACGGCATCGACAACGCCATCGTGGTCGACAACACCGGTCGGTGGCGGGATGAAGAGGGGCTTTCGCAGCACCTCCGCTCCAGCGGGGTGTCACGCGTGCTGCTGACGGCGCCGGGCAAGAGCCCCCTGAAGAACATCGTGCACGGCATCAACCACGACAGCATCACCGACGATGACCGCATTCTGTCGGCAGCGTCGTGCACCACCAACGCCATCACGCCCGTGCTGGCGGCGATGGATGAGGCGTACGGCATCGTGCACGGCCATGTCGAGACGGTGCACTCGTTCACGAACGACCAGAACCTGATCGACAACTTCCACAAGGGCGATCGGCGGGGACGCTCCGCGGTGCTGAACATGGTCATCACCGAGACAGGGGCGGCGAAGGCGGTCGCCAAGGCTCTCCCGCAGCTGGAGGGCAAGCTCACCGGCTCCGCGATCCGCGTGCCCACGCCGGATGTGTCGCTGGCCGTGCTGAACCTCACTCTGCAGCGCCCCGCCACCAAGGACCAGGTCAACGACTACCTGCGCCGGGTGTCGCTGCACTCCCAGCTGCGCCAGCAGATCGACTACGTGGAAAGCGCGGAAGTGGTCTCCACGGACTTCGTCGGATCGCATCGCGCCGGCATCGTGGATGGGCTGGCGACGATCGCCGATGACACCACCGCGATTCTGTACGTCTGGTACGACAACGAGTACGGCTACTCGCGACAGGTGGTGCGCGTGCTGGAGGCGATGGCGGGGTCACACCCGCTGGTGCTTCCGCCGCGGCGCGAGGTCACCCTCGACGCCTGATCCGTCTCGTTCTCTCGCGGGGGCGTTGGTGTTCTCCCGCGGCGGTGGTGTTCTCACGCGGCCGCGTTGCTGTGTGGCCGCGCGAGGTCCGTCTCGAGACCGATCACCCGGCCCTGAGCGTCGAAGCGGAAGGTCGCTGAGCCTGTCGGGTCGGCGATGGTCGCGGCGGCGAACTCCGGCTGGGTCCACTCGAACGCCCAGCCGAGGCGTGTGGCGGCGAACCACAGCGCGGTGCGGGCGTCCAGCGGCGGGGTGGAGCTCATCATCGGAATGAACGTGCTCATCAGGTCCGCGACGGCCGGAGGCTCGAGTGCCGGCACCTCGAGAGCGAACACCGCGCGTGAGCCTCCGCCCATCGGCGCCGAGTAGTACGGGCCGCGACCGCGCGCCGCGACCGAGGCCACCCCGATCTCGTGCGAGGTCTGGGTGATGTAGCCGTCGACGTCGGACACCTCGGCGGGGAATGGGAACTCTGCGATGTCGAGTCCGGGATGACCGGAGTCGCGAATCAGCGCGGCCACCCCGTTCGGACGCCCCTGCGGGTGGCCCCACCCCCACAGAGTGGACTTCGGCCCGGGGGCGATGGAGGCGACCAGATCGATGCCCGCGTCGATCCGTCGGGTATTGTCGGCCCGATTGACGAAGGACAATCGACCCTCGGCGAGATCCACCTCCCAGCGCGTGTCGCCCAGCTTCTCCGTCATCGCGCCGAGCGCCCCCTGCCACAGCCAGGACAGCATCTGTCCCTGGGCCACCAGCGGGATGAGCGCGTTGTTCTGCATGCCACCAGTGTCGGGGGCGCGGCCGGTGAGCCGCATCCGGGCAACGCCTTTATGAGCAAGGTCTCATCTGAAGAGCAGGATTTGGGGTGGTCTCAGCCGCCGCTGTTTCGGCGCAGGTGTTCGACATCTTTTGAGACCGGCGGTCCGGGCGGTCTCAAAAGACGTCTCGACCTGCATTGTCGTCGACCGCTTCTGAGACCGTCGAGGACGAACGATTCTGGCTGATGTCGGAGGTCTCGGGCATGCTGATTGCGCGACGATCGATAGGAGACGGCAGCATGGGAACACCACGCACGGTGGCGGACGCCAACGACGCCGACAACGCCGACACCGACAACGCCGCCGACAACGCCGACAACGCCGACGCCGACAACGCCGCCGACAACGCCGACAACGCCGCCGACAACGCCGCCAACGCCGCCGACGACGCCGGGCTCGACGCGCTTCGGGCCGCGCGGCTGTCGTCACACCTGCTGGCCGAGCCGGCAGAGAGCTCACTCGCTGCAGCGGAGCGCCTCGCCGCCATCCAGGCGCAGGAGTTCTGGGGCGGCCGGTTCGCGCTGTCGGTGCGGACGACGGGAGCACCGACGGCCCGACAGCTCGACGCCCTTTTCGACAGCGGTGACCTCATCCGCACGTGGCCGATGCGCGGCACGCTGCACGTGATCTCGGCGCTCGACGCGGCGTGGATGGTGCCCATCACCGCGGAGCGGATTCATCGATCCGCTGCCGCCCGCCACCGCCAGCTCGGCCTCGCGGCCGACGACTTCGCGCGCGCGGAGCGGATCCTGCGGCGGGTGCTGGGCAGCGGTGGTCTGCGGCGTGCCGACGTCTTCGCGGCGCTCGAAGCGGACGGCGTCGCCACCACGGGCCAGCGGGGTTCGCACATCCTGCTGTCGCTCGCCCTGCGCGGCGTCGTCGTGTGGGGAGCCACCGTGCCTCGCCCGGATCAACCGGCGACCGAACAGCTGCTGACCCTCACCGAACACCTCCCGCCGCAGCGGCCCACCCCGTCCGATCCCGCGGCAGAGCTCTTCCGTCGCTACCTTGTCGGCCACGCTCCCGCATCGATCGCCGACTTCGCGTGGTGGGCCGGAACCACGATCACGGCAGCGCGGGCGGCGGCCGCCGCAGTGCGCGACGATGATGCGCCCGTCACCGATACCGCGCTGCTGGCACTCCGGGGCGACCGCGCCGTCCTCTGGGAGCCCGCGACCCGCACCTCACCCGCGGACACCGGCGATCGGCTGCTCGGATCCTTCGAGGAGTACTACATCTCCTACGCGGACCGATCGGTGACCGCCGACGCGGGCATACGCGCGGAGATCGGTCCCGGGAAGAACGGGATGGTGAAGCCGGTGGTGCTGCGCGGGGGTCGAGTCGTGGCGACCTGGTCCCGCGGCGCCGCGGATGAGCTGGCACCGCAGCTGACCGAGACCTGGAGGAATCACATCGCATAGGGCTCGGCGCGTAATGGTTGTGATGCACAACACCCTGACGTCACTATCGTCCTGATGTGATCGAAGGGAGCGCGCATGGAGCCGCTGGTGTCGTGGGCGACGATGGGTGCGATGGCCTTGGCCGCGCTCGTGATGGTGCTGACGCCGGGGCCCAACATGATCTATCTGGTCTCGCGCGCCGTGGCGCAGGGTCCGCGCGCGGGATTGATGTCGCTCGCTGGAACGGGTGTCGGTTTCCTGGTCTACCTGACGGCGGCGAACGTCGGTCTCGCGATGATCTTCGTGCTGGTGCCGTGGCTCTACATCGGGCTGAAGGCCGCGGGTGTCGCGTATCTTCTGTACCTGGCGTGGTCGGCGCTGCGTCCGGGCGGAGCGGGGCCGTTCGAACAGCGTTCGCTCGCGCCGGATTCGCCCGCCCGGCTGTTTCGGACCGGCCTCATCACGAACCTTCTCAACCCGAAGGTCGCGGTGATGTATCTCGCCCTCATCCCGCAGTTCATCGAGCCGCAGCACGGTCTAACGATGGCGCAGGGATTCGCGCTCGGCGGCATTCAGATCGTGGTGAGTCTCGTCGTCAACAGCGTGATCGTGCTGGCGGCTGGGAGCATCGCAAGTTTCCTGACCGCTCGTCCGGCGTGGACGCGCTGGCAGCGACGGATCACAGGTGGCCTGCTGGGTGTCGTCGCCGTGCTCCTCGCGCGGGAGGTGCCGCAGGCCGCGCGCGTGTGATGGTGATCAGGTTCAGCGGGTGAACCCGGCGGCGAGGGAACCGCGGAACACGAACGTGACGGCAGTGCTGACCGCGAGGATCGCGGCGCCGACGAATCCCGCTGCCGGGTAGCCGGGACCGATCACCAGCGCCCCGCCGAGAGCGGCCCCGCCGGCGATGCCGAGGTTGCAGGTCACGTTGATCCACGCGCCCGCCATATCGGGATTCGCGGCGCCAACTCGCACGAGCGCGTTCTGGTACGTGGTGTTCACTGGACCGAACGATGCCGTCCACAGGGCGGTGAAGATCAGCACGGGCAGCAGCATCGGGTACACGAGGCCCACCAGCATCTGCATCGCCGTGATCGTCAGCGGAACGAACATGAGCCACCGCAGGGGTGCGCGGTCGATGTAGCGGGCCGCGAGCTGGATGGCCAGGAGCCCGGTGATCCCCAGCAGCGCGAGCACGATGCCCAGCCAGATCTCGGGTAGTCCGGAGGACAGCAGCAGCGGGGAGACATAGGTGTAGAGCGTGTAGTAGCCGAGGAACGCAGCCCCGGCGAGCCCGGCCACAAGCAGCATGCGCCCACCGCCCGGGACGAGCGACTTCGCGGCAGCACGGTCGTGGCTCACCGCGGGCAGCAGCGGGATGGCCGCCACGATCGCGATCGCTCCGATGACCGCAAGCGCGCCGAACGCCGATCGCCATCCGAGGGCCGTGGCGACCACCGCACCGGCGGGGACGCCCACGATCAGGCCGGCGCTGGTGCCCGTCGCGACGAGTGCCAGTGCCCGACCCGTGAGACCCGGAGGAGCGATCCGTGCGGCGTAGCCGAGCGCGACGGCACAGAACAGCGCGTGGGCCACTCCCGCGATCCCGCGCGCGACGGCAAGCGTGAGGAAGTCCGGGGCGAAGGCGGCGAGGGTGTTCGAGGCGGTGAAGATCGCCAGCGTCACCAGCACCAGTGTCTTGCGCTGCACGTGGCTGGTCACGCGGGTCAGCGGCACGGCGGTGATGGCGACGATCATCGCGTAGAGCGTGACGAGCATCCCTGCCTGCGCTTCGTCGACGCCGAAGGACAGGACGATCTGGGGGACCAGTCCGATCGGCACCACCTCGGTAGTGATCGTGGCGAAGCACGCGAGCGTGAGGATCCACAGCCCCAGCCAGGGGCGCTGCTGATGAGGCACCCCACCATTCTCGCAGGGAGTTACTCGGCGGCGTGGCGCTCGAGGAAGCCGTACACCTCGCTGTCATCGACACCGGGGAAGGCGCCGCGGGGGAGCGGGGAGAACATATGGGTGTGCACGCGCGCGCTCGGCCACGCCTTGCCCTTCCACTTGCCGGTGAGCTCGGCAGGAGCCCGGCGGCAGCAGGACTCGTCCGGACAGGTTGACACCGCACGCACCTGTGTTTCGCGGCCGCGGAACCAGCGGGCGTCGTCGAAGGGGACGCCAACGGTGATGGAGAACTCGCCGTCCGAGGTGGAGCCGGTCTGCGTGGAGCACCAGAACGTCCCGGCCGGGGTGTCGGTGTACTGGTAGTGCTCGGTGGTGCGGTTCTGCTCCTCGAACGCGGCCCGGGCGGAGAACTTCCGACACGCCGGCTGGCCCTCGATCGATCCGGTGATGTCCTCGGGCAGGGGAAGGTCATCGTTCTCGAACACGCGACTCAGCGCGCCGGAGGCGTCCACGCGGAGGAAGTGCAGCTTGATGTCGAGGTGACGGGTGGCGAGGTTCGTCAGGCGCATGCCCGCGGCCTCATGCGTGACGCCGAACGCGTCGCGGAAGTCCTCGACGGCGAGGTTGCGATCCTTCTTGGCCTGGGCGAGGAAGTTCACGGCCGCGCCCTGCGGCATCAGCGCGCAGGCCGCGTAGTAGTTGATCTCCAGTCGCTGCTGGAGAAAGTCCGCGTAGTCGGTGGGCGGCGTGTGTCCGAGCAGGCGGTGGGCCATCGCCTGCAGCGCCATCGAGCGCAGGCCGTGCCCACCGGGGATGGACGACGGCGGGAGGTAGATCCGGCCGTTCTCCAGGTCCGTCACCGACCGCGCCGAGTGGGGAAGGTCGTTGACGTAGATGAGCTCGAATCCGAGCTGCTCCGCCATGATGCTCACCGTGCGGTGAGACAGCGCACCTGTGGTGTGCCCGGCGGCCTTCAGCTGCTTCTCCGCGAGCGCCTCGATCTCGGGCAGGTAGTTATCGAGCGCCCGCATCTTCAGCCGCAGCTCCGTGTTGGCGCGACGCGCTTCCTCGGGCGTCGCGATCGCCTCGCGCTCGCGACGCTGCAGCTCGTGGTGCAGGCCCAGGATCGCCTCGATGGTCTCGTCGGTCATCGCCTTGTTCACGCGGACCGACGGAATGCCCAGCTGGCGAAACACCGCGGAGGTCTGTGCGCGCTCCAGGTCGATCTCCAGCGCAGCCCGACGGTTCGGCGGCTCACCGGAGATGAGGTCGGTGACCTCCGTGCCGGTGGCCTGGGCGATCGCCTGCAGCAGAGACAGCTTCGGCTCACGCTTGCCGTTCTCGATCAGGCTCAGCTGTGAGCCGGCGACGCCGACGATCGCGCCGAGTTCGTCGAGGGTGAGGCCGCGATCCTGTCGGTGATGACGGATGCGGTGGCCGAGGGTGGCCAGTTCGATACCGGATGCCATGTCTTGATGATACGTAAAGATCAACGCTTCTTTCGACTCGATTTGGCGATAAGTGTCGGAAAACGCAACGGAAGATGGATCTAGATCATCGATCACCATCGAAGGAGATGACCATGGCACTCGCCGAATCCCTCGCCGTTCGCACCCACCGCCCGACGCCGCTCAGCGCCGCACGGTCTTTCGGGGTGCGCCCGGAATATGAGGGAGCATCGATGGCGGCGCTGGTGGCCTGGGTCGATGAGATCGCCGCGCTGACCCAGCCCGAGCGGATCCACTGGGTCGACGGCTCGGTCGCCGAGAACGACGCTCTGCTGCGCGAGATGGTCGACGAGGGTCGGCTCATCAAGCTCAACCCGCAGTGGCGCCCCGACTCCTACCTCGCCCGCTCCCACCCGAGCGATGTCGCTCGCACCGAGGGACGCACCTTCATCGCCTCCGAGCGGAAGATCGACGCCGGACCCACGAACAACTGGGCCGACCCCGCCGAGATGCGTGAGAAGCTCACCGGACTGTTCGCCGGTTCGATGCGCGGGCGCACCATGTACGTGGTGCCGTTCTCGATGGGCGCCATCGGCGGCCCCCTCAGCCACATCGGCGTGCAGGTCACCGACAGCGCCTACGCGGTCACCTCGATCAGCATCATGACCCGCGTCGGCGACGCCGTCACCCGGCAGATCGCGGCCGGGGCGGACTGGGTCAAGACCGTGCACTCCGTGGGAGCACCGCTGGAGCCGGGACAAGCCGATGTCCCCTGGCCCTGCAACGACGACAAGTACATCGTCCACTTCCCGGAGACGCTCGAGGTGTACTCGTTCGGTTCCGGCTACGGCGGAAACGCGATTCTCGCCAAGAAGTGCTTCGCGCTGCGGATTGCCTCGGTGATCGGTCGCGACCAGGGCTGGCTGGCCGAGCACATGCTGCTGATCCGCGTGATCGACCCGCAGGGGCGGCGCTACCACCTCGCCGCGGCGTTCCCCTCCGCGTGCGGGAAGACGAACCTCGCGATGCTGCGTCCGACCATCCCCGGCTGGCGTGTGGAGACTCTCGGCGATGACATCGCGTGGCTTCGTCCCGGCGAGGACGGACGCCTCTGGGCGATCAATCCCGAGGCCGGCTTCTTCGGCGTTGCGCCGGGCACCGGCGAGTCCACCAACGTCACCGCGGTGGAGACGCTGTGGGGCAACACCATCTTCACCAACGTGGCCCTGCGCCCCGACGGTGATGTGTGGTGGGAAGGACTCACCGATGAGGCGCCCGCAGAGCTGACCGACTGGGAGGGCAACCCCTGGACGCCGGCTGACGACCGCCCCGCCGCGCACCCCAACTCCCGTTTCACGGTCTCCGCGGCTCAGTGCCCGCAGATCGCCGACGACTGGGAGGAGGCGGTTCCGCTGGATGCGATCCTGTTCGGCGGACGTCGTGCCACCAACGTCCCGCTGGTCGTCGAGGCGACCGACTGGACCCATGGCGTGTTCATGGGCGCCAACATCTCCTCCGAGCGCACGGCTGCGGCCGAGGGCACGGTGGGGGAGCTGCGTCGCGACCCGTTCGCGATGCTGCCCTTCTGTGGCTACAACATGGCCGACTACTTCGCGCACTGGCTGAAGGTGGGCAACGACCTGCGGTTCGACCGCGCCCCGCGCATCTTCCAGGTCAACTGGTTCCGTCGCGGCACGGACGGCCGATTCCTGTGGCCGGGCTTCGGCGACAACTCCCGCGTGATCGAGTGGATCGTCCGACGGGTGAACGGCGAGGTCGGCGCCGAGGCCAGCCCCATCGGACGCCTGCCGAAGACCGCGGATCTGAACCTCGACGGTCTGGACGTGTCCGACGCCGACCTGGCCGAGCTGTTCGCCGTCGACCCCGCGCTGTGGGCGGCGGAAGCCGACCTGACCGAAGAGTTCTTCGCCACCTTCGACGGCCGCATCCCGGCCGCGCTGGGCGCCGAACTCGCCGCGCTGCGTTACCGCCTGGCGGAGACCCAGCGCACCCCTGACCCTCGGAGCGACGCATGAGCGTCGTGATCGCCGGAGACGTTCGGCGAGCCTCCGAGATTCGCGGAGGGATGTCCCCCTTGCTCCGGTGAGGATGTTCCCCTGCGTGCACCCCGTGCGATCCGCTTTGGCCCTGAGAGAGCTGCGGTGAGCGCACGGATCCGGCCCCGTGTCTGTCGTGAGACACGGGGCCGCGGCATGTCCGCGCGCGTGCGGGTGGGTTAGGTTCGGAGCGTGACGCGACGACGCCTGACTCCTCTACTGCTGACCGGAGCGCTGCTCCTGGCCGCCACGGCGTGCGCGCCCGAGGGCCCCGACGGACTGCCGCTGGCGGAGACCACGACCGCCGCGCCGTCACCGACGCGCACGGCGACACCCACGCCGACTCCCACCCCGACGCCGACACCCACGCCCACCGTGGATCCGAACCGCTACGCGAAGTCGAACCAGCTGCCGCCGGAGGGCGTCGCCGCCACCGCCGATTTCACCGGATCAGCCACCGGCACCGTGGTGGTGACGGTGAACGGCGCGGCCGATGCCACCCTCACCGTGCAGGACCTGAACATCTCGATCGGCACCTACGATGTCCGGCTGTCGCAGTGGTCACGTGACGATGACGCGTGTGTCGATGAAGGCAGCCTGCCCATCGACCCCGCGGGCGACGGCACCCGGCAGCGCTATCTCGGCAACGCGAACACCGACGACTGGACCTACTACCGCGAGGTGGACATCACGGTGCCGGCCGATCCCGCCAAGCCCGTCTATGACCAGCACGGTCTCGCGTGCGACAACGTCATCGTCGCCCGTGCGGTGCTCAACTGGTTCATGAGCCCGATGCGCCCGTGGCTGGCCGAGGACGTTGTGGACCTGGGCCCGCACACGGGCGCGACCGGTGAGGTGAAGACGAACGCCGACGGGCGCCCCGTCACCTACGTGGTGGCCTGGGATGACAAGATCGCCGACATCGCGGATCGTTTCGGCATCACCCGCAGCGAGCTGGAGTATCTCAACCCCACCCGTGCCGCGACGGGAACCGATCTCGGTGAGGGCCAATACCTGAACCTCGACGTCAACAACCGCGGTCGGGTCCTGGACCCCAGCCTGCTCTGAGCCCTACGTGAGGTTGTCCTCGTAGGCGGTGTCTTTCGTCTCCTGCGACAGCAGCAGCGCGATCAGCGTGAGCACGCCCATCACCGACAGGTACACACCCACGAGCCACGGGTTGCCGCCGCCGGTCTGCCACAGTGCCACCGCGATGAACGGGGCCACCGCCGCGCCGAGGATCGACGACACGTTGTATGCGACGGCGGAGCCGGTGTAGCGCACGTTGGTGGGGAACAACTCGGGCAGCAGCGCACCCATGGGGCCGAACGTCGCACCCATCAGCGTGAAGCCGAAGATCAGGAAGCCCTGCATCAGGGCTCCGGTGAACTTCGGGTCACCCTGCGGCAGCAGGAACACGGTGAACAGCGCGCCGAACACGATGATCGCCGCGGTCACCCAGATCAGCAGCTTGCGCCGGCCGATCGTGTCGGCGACGGGACCGGACAGCAGGGTGAAGATTCCGAAGAAGACCACGCCCACGATCTGCATGATGACGAAATCGACATATGTGAAGCCGAGACCGGGGGTGGGCGCGTCCGGTGCGGCGGTGCCGTAGGACAGGGTCCACACGGTCATCAGGTAGAAGAGCACGTACGTGGCCAGCATGAAGAAGGTACCGAGGATCAGCTGCTTGCCATATCGACGGAACACCTCGCCCAGCGGGAACTTCCTGATGGCACCCGCCTTCTCCGCCGTCGAGAACGTCTTCGACTCGACGAGCTTGAGCCGGACCCACAGCCCGATGATCACCATCACCGCGCTGAACCAGAACGGCACGCGCCAGCCCCACGCCAGGAACTCGGGCGAGCGCTGAGCGGTGCCATCGGCGTGCGGCAGCAGGAAGTTGATGATCAGGAAGAGCGAGTTGGCGATGATGAAGCCGAGCGGCGCACCGAGCTGCGGGAAGGTGCCGTACCAGGCGCGCTTGCCCTGCGGGGCGTTCTCGGTGGCCACGAGCGCGGCTCCGGACCACTCGCCGCCGAGCGCGAAGCCCTGCGCGAGACGCAGGACCAGCAGCAGCAGGGCCGCGACCCAGCCGATGTTCTCGAAGGTGGGAAGGCAGCCGATGAGGAACGTCGCGATTCCCATGGTCAGCAGCGACGCGACGAGGGTGGCCTTGCGACCGAACTTGTCACCGAAGTGACCGAAGACGATGGCGCCGATGGGGCGTGCGACCATCGCGGCGCCGAACACGGCGAAGCTGGACAGCAGGCTGGCCGTGGGATCGGTGCCGGGGAAGAACAGGGTGGGAAAGACCAGGACGGCCGCCGTCGCGTATGCGTAGAAGTCGTAGAACTCGATCGTGGTGCCGATGAGGCTCGCCGTGATGACGCGGGTACGTGAGTTGACGGGGGCGGCGGTCGCCGGAGTGGAAGTGGTGGACTGTGACATATCTCTCGCAAGGGGGAGCCGCGTGAGCATCGTCCGTCGCCGAGTCGCAGGGTTGACGCTCCCCGGCGGCTCGACGATGCGTCACCTGAACGACGGGTACGGTTGCCTGTCGCACATGTCAGCGTACGCCTGTTCTCAGCCTCTCCTCAGGCATCGCTTCACGAAACGACACCCTGCCGGTTCAGCTCTGCGGGTGCAGGAGGGCGTCGTCGATGATGTGGCCCATGCGGGCACGCTTGGTCTCGAGATAGGCCTCGTTGTTGGGCCCGACACCCACCACCAGCGGCACCTGCTCCGCCACCGTGACGCCAAGACTCTCCAGCTGGTGCACCTTGTCGGTGTTGTTGGTGAGCAGTCGCACCTCGTGCACGCCGAGATCGTCGAGGATGGCCGCAGCAGCGCGGTAGTTGCGCGCATCGGCGGGCAGGCCCAGGGCCAGGTTGGCGTCGAGGGTGTCCAGCCCCTGCTCCTGCAGCGCGTAGGCACGCAGCTTGTTGAGCAGGCCGATACCGCGACCCTCCTGGCCGCGCATGTAGATCACGACGCCGCCGTGCTCGTTGATCAGGTCGAGGGCGGCATCCAGCTGCGGACCGCACTCGCACTTCTCCGAGCCGAAGGCCTCACCCGTCAGGCACTCGGAGTGCACGCGCACGAGTGCGCGCTCGCCGAGTTCGCCCGCCACGATGGCGAGGTGATCGGTGCCGGCCTCGGCGTCGTGGTAGGCGAGGAAGCGGAAGGTGCCGTGCACCGTCGGGACCGTGGCCTCGGCGCTGCGAACCGTGGTGGACGCTGCCGTGGTGGAGTTGTCGATCATGCGGGGCTCTTCCGTAAGGGTGCGCGTGTCGGGCGCTGCTGAGATGAGGGGCGTTACGCGAGCGTGAAGGAGTTGGTCGGAACCGACGGTGGTGACGGTCGGCTCGAGAAGTCGGATCGCCCCCGGCATCGACGGTACGCCGATATCGCCGAGAGCGAGGCGTGAGCCGCCGAGAAGGACGGGGGCCGTGTACACCAGGACATCGTCCACGAGACCGGCGGCGAAGAAAGCCGACGCCAGTGACGGACCGCCCTCGACGAACACCGACTGCACGCCGCGCTCGGCGAGATCCGCGAGCACCGCCGCGAGGTCGTGCGTGCGGGCCAGGATGAGTTCGCGCGGGTGGGCGTGCAGCCGCGCGTCCGCCGGGATCTCCCGCTCGCCGATCACCACGGGGATCGGCTGGCGCTCGTACAGCTCGTTGCCGCGTCGAGCCGTGAGCGAGGGGTCATCCGCGAGCACCGTTCCCGTGCCGACGACGATGGCGTCGTGCTCGGAGCGGCGCCGATGCACGTCGGCGCGCGCTTCGGGCCCGGTGATCCACTGGCTCGTGCCGTCATCGGCGGCGGCGCGGCCGTCCAGGCTCTGTGCCCATTTCACGGTGACGCGCGGTCGACCGAGGCGGACGAACTCCAACCACGATCCGATGAGCTGCGCCGCCTCGACACTGAGGAGTCCGGACACCACCTCGACGCCCGCGGACGCCAGTCGGGCGCCACCGCCACCCGAGACCTCGCCCGGGTCGGCGAGGGCGTAGACCACACGGGCCACCCCCGCATCGATCAGCGCCTGCGCGCACGGGCCCGTGCGTCCGGTGTGGTTGCACGGCTCGAGCGTGACCACGGCGGTCGTGCCACGGGCGGCTCCCGCAGGCAGGTGCGACAGAGCATCCACCTCGGCGTGCGGTGTACCCGCGCCGCGGTGCCAGCCCTCGGCCAGCACATCGCCCTCAGGGGAGAGGATGATGGCACCGACCTGCGGATTGACGCCGCGGGGTCCGCGCGCTGCGAGCACCAGGGCCCGCGCCATCGCGCGGCGTTCGGCATCGCTGAACATGTGGTCCTGACTGTCGGGAACGTGACGTGGGCGCCCCTCAGGGGCTGCGCACGAGTGTATTCAACGCCACCGACACTCGTTCATTCCCGCCCGGCGAAATCCGCGGTCACCGCCGACGAACGCGGTCACCGCCGACCGTCGCCGGCGCCGCCCCTGCACAGGGGGCACCGCCGGCGACGAATCAGCCCGCCGAGAGGGCCAGGACCTGATCGGCGTGGAAGCACGCGGTCTCGCGCCCTCCCAAGCCGATCGGCTCCAACGGCGGGACCCCCGTCGCACAGGCCTCCGTAGCGAATGAGCAACGGGGGTGGAACCGGCAACCCGACGGGGGATTCACGGGGGACGGGGGCTCGCCGGTCAGTCGGGTGCGCTCGGACAGCTTGCCGCGCTCGGCGCGGGAGTGCGGCGGGATCGCCGACAGCAGCGCGCGGGTATAGGGGTGTGCGGGTCGGGTGAAGATGTCCTCGGTGTCGCCGAGCTCCACCACCTTGCCCAGGTACATCACCGCGACTCGGTCCGCTACGTGGCGCACCACCGACAGATCGTGTGCGATGAAGACGATCGAGACGCCGAGGCGGCGACGCACGTCGTCGAGCAGGTTGATCACCTGTGCCTGCACCGAGACGTCCAGGGCGGAGACGGGCTCGTCGCAGATGAGCACCTCGGGATCCAGTGCGAGTGCGCGAGCGATGCCGATGCGCTGGCGCTGTCCGCCGGAGAACTGGTGCGGAAAGCGGGAGGCCATCTCCGGGGCGAGGCCGACCAGCTGCAGCAGCTCGGCGACGCGCTCGCGGCGGCTCGCAGCCGTTCCGGTGCGGGTGGCGGCCAGCGGCTCCGCGATGATCTCGTTCACCGTCATCCGCGGATTCAACGACATGTACGGATCCTGGAAGATCATCTGGATTCCGCGTCGCATCAGCGCGCGCTGGCGCATGCTGCCGGTGGAGACGTCGACCCCGTCGTACGTGAGGGAGCCGGCATCCGGGGTCTCCAGGCCCACGAGCATGCGAGCGAGGGTGGACTTGCCGCAGCCGGATTCGCCCACCACCCCCAGCACTTCGCCTCGGCGCAGCGAGAGATCCACGCCCGCCACCGCGGAGACGCGGGTGGGGCGAAACCCTCGACCCGTGGTGAAGGTGCGCGTCAGGCCCTCGGCCTGCAGGATCACGTCGTCAGTGGACGTCGACACGGAGAACCTCCTCGGTGCGGAAACAGGCGGCGACGCGGTCGATGCCGATCGTCTCCAGCTCGGGTCTGGCTTCGCGGCAGCGCTCGATGGCGAGCGGACAGCGAGGGTGGAAGGCGCAGCCCGATGGCGTCTGCGCGGGGGTGGGCGGACTGCCGGGGATGGCGTACATGCGCTCCGTGCGGGTGGCGGCAGGCATGGAGCGCAGCAACGCCGCGGTGTACGGATGGGCTGGATGCTCCAGCACCGTGTCGCCGTCGCCGGCCTCGACGATGCGTCCGGCGTACATCACCGCCAGTCGGTCGGCCACCTCCATCACCACGCCCAGGTCATGGGTGATGAGCAGGATGCCCATGCCCAGCCGGTCGCGCAGCGACGCGAACAGGTCGAGGATCTGCGCCTGCACGGTCACATCGAGCGCGGTGGTCGGCTCGTCTGCGATCAGCAGCACGGGATCCAGCGCGATGGCCATCGCGATGAGGATGCGCTGGCGCATGCCGCCGGAGAACTGGTGCGGGTACTCCGCGACGCGGCGCGCGGGGGAGGGGATGCCCACCAGGCCCAGCAGCTCGACCGCACGAGCGTGCGCGTCTTTGCGGCTGATAGTGCGATGAGCACGGAGCAGATCGATGATCTGATCGCCGATGCTCAGCACCGGGTTCAGTGCCGAGAGCGCGTCCTGCAACACCAGGCTCACGCGGTCACCACGCATGCGCCGCCGCTCTTCGTCGGAGCAGGTCAGCAGGTCCACACCGCCGGCGACAAGACGCTCAGCGGTCACCGTGCCCTCGTCGATGAGGCCCATCACCGCGCGGGCGGTGACGGACTTGCCGGAGCCGGATTCGCCCAGCAGCGCGACGAACTCGCCGCGGCGCACGGTGAGGTCGATGCCGTGCACGATCTCGACAGCACGAGCACCCGATCCCACGCTCACCCGCAGGTCGGCCACCTCCAGCACCGGGCCGGCGGCCACGGAGTCGTTGTCCAGGGAAGACGTCATGGAGACCACTATGCCGCGGATTTGTTTCGTGTGCATTAATTCTTCACCGAAATGTCTCAAAGATGTTGACAAGCGTGCCGAATTATCGAGATAGTCATCATCACCCCGCGTCTGACCGCGGCCAACCCCAACCGATCCTGAGCAAGGGAGCAGCATGCTCGAACCTGCCGCGCGGTACACCGGCTATACCGCATACGACTATCTGGAACCCGGCGTCGATTTCCGTGAGTTCCGCTACGCGAAGCAGATCGGCCGGGTGCCCGAATACCAGGGCCTCCAGCTGACCGAGGAGCAGAAGCAGCGCACCACGCGGCTGCTGACCGACGAGATCGTCATCTCGCTGCACGATCACGTCCAGGTGTTCCCCGAGGATATGGGGGAGCTGCGCGATCACATCCGCCAGGGTCGCGAACCCACCGGCTACGAGGGGCTCAGCCGCTCGGGACTCACCGCGGTGTTCGACAACGGCATGGATGGAACCTGCTGCATCTCCTCCGATGCCGGCTGGAAGTACCAGGACGTGCTGTTCGACCTCGGCGTTCGCATGGCAGACCTGGCCCACCAGGACTTCGTGATCAAGGCGGAGTCGCTGAAGGACATCCGCTACGCGGCCGAGACCGGCCGCATCGCGCACGTGTTCGCCCTGGAGGCGGCCACGATGATCGAGAACGAGGTGGACCGCCTCGACGTGCTCTACGGTTTCGGCGTTCGCCAGATGGGCATCGCCTATTCCGAGGCCAACATGCTCGGCTCTGGTCTCAAGGAGCGCGGCGACGGCGGCCTCACCTACTTCGGCGAGCGCGCCGTCGAGCGCATGAACAAGCTCGGCATCGCCATCGACATCTCGCACTCCGGCGATCGCACCTGCGTGGACGTGATCAAGCACTCGAAGGTGCCGGTGTTCATCACCCACGCCGGCGCTCGCGGCCTGTGGCCGACCAACCGCATGAAGACGGACGAGACCATCGTCGAGTGCGCGAAGCGCGGTGGCGTCATCGGCATCGAAGCCGCACCGCACACCACCATCTCGCCGCAGCACCCGAAGCACTCGCTGGAGTCGGTGATGGACCACTTCGAGTACTGCGTGAACCTGGTCGGCATCGATCACGTCACCTTCGGTCCTGACACCCTGTTCGGCGACCACGTGGGCCTGCACGACGCGTTCTCCTCGAACTTGTCGATCGGTCAGGCGCACGGTCACGTGGACTACGAGAAGCAGCCGTACATCGACGGCATCGAGAACCCCGCCGAGGAGTTCTACAACATCATCGGCTGGCTCGTGAAGAACGGCTACTCCGACGACGAGATCCGCAAGGTCGTCGGCGGCAACACCATGCGTGTGCTCGAGGAGGTGTGGGTCTGATGCGCGGACGGCTTCTGGCACTCGGGGCGGCGATCGCCCTCACCGTGAGCCTCGCGGCGTGCGCGCCGCAGGCACCCACATCTCCCGCCTCCACCGATGCCGGCGCCTCCGGCGGGGCGTCGGCGGGAACGGGACCGAGCGACAAGACCCTGTCGATCGGCACCACCACCGACGTCGTCAACTTCAACCCGGTGCTCGGCAACAGCCGCACCGACTCGTGGGTGACGAACCTGATGTACCCGCACCTGCTCTCCATCAGCGACACCGGATCCAAGGAGCCGAACGTCGCCACGAAGTGGGGCTATGTCGATGACACCACCGGGTTCTACGAGATCCGCGATGACCTCACGTGGAGCGACGGCACCCCGCTGACGGCCCAGGATGTCGCCTGGACGCTGAACGCCGTGAAGAAGGACGAGGCGCCGGGGACGTTCTTCGGCCAGCTCGGCAACCTCGAGACTGCCACCGCGGTGTCGGACACCCGCGTGGAGCTGAAGCTCTCGCAGCCGGACTCGTCCATCATCGAGGAGATCGGCTTCTGGGGCGTCGTCGTGCCGCAGCACGTGTTCGAGCCGAAGGGCTCGATCGCCACCTTCCCGAACGACGGCAAGGACGGCGGCTGGGTGGGCCTCGGCCCGTTCATCATGTCCGACTTCCAGGTGGGCCAGCACTACACCCTCAAGCGGGTGGACTCCTACCCGCTGGTCGACGGCGGGGTGCCGGGACCGGCCGAAGTGGTCTACCGCGTGTACCCCGACGTGAACACCGAGATCCTGGCGCTGCAGAGCGGCGAGATCGACGTGATCGCCAACGCGCTGCCGCCCACGCAGGTCGAGAAGCTGCGCTCCACTGCGGGGCTGCAGGTGATCGAGGCCGCCGGGCTCGGCTACGCGCACATGGTCTACAACATGGACAACGCCGACCTCGCCAAGACCGAGGTGCGTCAGGCCCTTGCCCACGCGGCCGACTACGACGCGATCCGCACCGTTGTATTGCAGGGGCAGGCCGTCTCCACCGGCTCCAGCGCGCTGATGCCAGTGCTCAAGGACTACTACGACGACTCCATCACGGAGTACGAGTACGACCCGGAGCAGGCACGATCGCTGATGGAGAAGGCCGGCTACACGGCAGGATCCGACGGGATGTTCCCGCTGGAGTTCCGTCTGATCTACTCGCTGCAGGACGCGGTCACCAGCCAGTGGGCGCAGATGGTGAAGGACAGCGCGGCCGAGGCCGGTATCAAGATCACGCTGCAGGGTTCCGAGCGCAACACCTACCTGGCGCAGACGAACGAGGGCGACTACGACATCTATGCGGGCAACTTCGCCATCATGGATGACCCGGTCACCAACTTCTCGCTGTCCTACCTCCCGGGTGGAGCGATCAACTACACCCACGTGGACGATCCAGAACTCAACGCGCTGATCGAGAAGGGCATGGTCACCTTCGACACGGACGACAAGATCGCGATCATGCGCGATGCCAACAAGATCGTCCACGAGCAGGTCTACGACAACATCATGTACACGCAGAACCTGTTCTTCGCCGCCAGTGACAAGTGGACCGGCTTCATCTCGAAGCCGAGCGAGCTGTTGTCCATCGTCAACCCGCTCTCGCTCGCGAGCGCGACGCCGGTCGAGTGACCGGCCGCTGAAAGGGGTCGCCCGGGTGTCTCGTCTCTCATTCCTGCTGGGCCGCGTCGGTCGCGGACTGCTCACGATCTGGTTCGCCGTGACCGTGACGTTCCTGCTGCTGCGCATCCTGCCGGGAGATCCAGCGCTCGCTCTCGCGAGCCCGAACATGACCGACGACATCCGGGCGACCATCCTTCAGCAGTACGGGCTGGATCAGCCCCTCATCGTCCAGTACGGGCTGTACATGTGGCAGCTCGTTCAGGGCAACCTCGGCATCTCCTTCACGCAGTCGGTGCCCGTGGTGGACGTGATCATGCAGCGTCTGCCCTGGACGCTGCTGCTCACCCTCACCGCACTCGCCCTGACGATCATCATCGGCATCCCGCTCGGTGTCGCGGCCGCCTCCCAGAAGGGCCGCGCCACCGACCGGGTGGTGCAGATCCTCGGTGTCACCGGGCAGTCGCTGTTCGTTCCGAGCGTGGGCATCCTGCTGCTGTTCGTGTTCGGCCTCTTCCTCGGCTGGTTCCCGATCGGCGGCGCCTTCGACAACGGCGTGTACGGCATGGACTGGTACCTGAGCGTCGCTCGCCACCTCGTGCTTCCCGCGGTGTCGCTGATGCTCGTCCAGGTCGGCTCGTATGTGCTGACCATGCGCTCCACGCTGATCGACGCGCTGGGGGAGGACTACGTGACGCTCGCCCGCGCAAACGGGCTGCCCTATCGCCAGATCCTCTGGAAGCACGCGCTGCGAAACGCGCTGCTGCCCACCACCACGTTGATCGGGCTGCAGCTGGGATTCCTCGTGGGCGGCGCGGTGCTCACCGAGACCGTGTTCGCCTACCCCGGCATCGGTCGCGGCATCTACGACGCGGTCACACAGCTGGACTTCCCGGTACTGCAGGGGGCGTTCCTCATGCTGGCGCTCACCGTGGTGGTCGCCAACATGATCACCGACATCATCTACGGCTACCTCGACCCCCGGGTGAAGACCTCATGAGCGAGAACCTCCACGACTCCACCGATCCGCTGGCCCCGAAAGCGGCCGCCGAGATCGCCGTCGCGGGCGCCGTCATCGACGCCGCCGCACACGAGCCGGTCGCCACCGAGAACGTGCGTGCCTCCGTGCACACCTGGCGCCAGTTCCGCCGCGACCCGCTCGGCATGATCTCCCTCGGCGTGCTGCTCGCGCTCGCGGTGATCTCCGTGGCCGCCGGGCTCCTGGCCGCCTACCCCGCCAGCTACGGTCCGGACGTGCTGCAGCCACCCTCGGGTGCGCACTGGTTCGGCACCGACGCGCTCGGTCGTGACGTGTATGCGCAGGTGATCTGGGGCACCCAGCAGAGCGTTCTGGTGGCCGTGGCGGCCTCGGTCATCGCGATCGCCTTCGGCACGTTCGTCGCCGTGATCGGCGCGTACTTCCGCCGCGCAGACGGCTTCATCAGCGTGATCGTCGACATGACGCTGTCGCTGCCTGTGCTGCCGCTGATGATCCTGGTCGCCGCCCTCGTCGGGCCGAGCACCACCACGATCATCCTGGTGGTGGCGGCCTTCTCCTGGCCCGAGGTCACCCGTCTCGTGCGCTCCCAGGCGCTCACCGTCGTGGGTCTGCCGTATGTGGACGCCGCGCGCCTGATGACCACATCGCCCTGGTGGATCATCACGCGCCACGTACTGCCTGCGGTCACCCCGGTGATCGTCGTCTCGGTCGTGGTGACCGCCTCCCGCGCCGTGCTGTCTGCCGCTGGCCTCGCCTTCCTCGGGCTAGGCGACCCGACCACCTGGTCGTGGGGTCGCATCCTCTATGAAGCGCAGCAGGCCGGGGCGATGTCGAGCGCGTGGTGGCTGACGCTGTTCCCGTCCCTCGCGATCCTTGCCCTGGTGCTCTCCGCCACGCTGCTGTCCATCGCGTACAACGACGCCCGCAACCCCCGCAACCGCGCGCGCTGATGCGCGCCACGTCCACAGGAAGCAACGACATGGTGTTCTCCCAGCGACTCTCGCCCGACTTCTTCCCGCGAGTCCACGAGCGCGTCCGCGCCGCGATGGCCGACGCGAGTGTGGACGCTATCCTCACCGACGATCCCGAGGACATCGCCTACCTGACCGGCTTCTTCCACCATCCCTCGGAGCGTCCGGTCGCAGTCTGGCTCGATCTCACCGGTGAGGTGATCATGCTGGTGCCGGCGCTGGAGTGGGAGTACGCGCAGGCGCAGAACGCCACCGCCGAGCTGGTGTCGTTCCCGGAGTTCCCGGGTGTTGTGCCGCCGTTCGAGTTCCTCGCTCGCCGTGTCGGAGCCTCGGGCCGGCGCATCGGGTTCACGGCCACGATGTCCACCTCGCGTCTGCTTGCGGCACAGGACGCGTTCACCGGATCGGTGCTGACGCCGTCGGACATCGTGCTGCACAGCCGCTACATCAAGTTCCCGGAGGAGATCGCGCTGCACCGTGAGGCCGCTCGCATCACCGATCTGATGCTGGTCGCCGGTGTCCAGCTGGTGCGCGACGCTGTCGCCACCGGCGGGCAGCTGCCGAGTGAGGCGGAACTGGAACGTCACGTCACATCGGTCGGCGTCTCCACGATGTACGCCGAGCATGAGAACGTCGTGGTGGCGTCGCTGCTCGCGGGCGGGCTCGTCTACTCGGGTGCCAACTCCGCGTTCCCGCACGGTCTGCCGTCCGCCGAGCGGCTGCAGCCGGGAGACACCTTCATGCTGTCCCTGGGGTGCGCCGTGGGCGGCCGCTTCGTCGAGGGCGAGCGCACGTTCGTTCTGGGCGAGCCCACCTCCGAACAGATCCGCTATCACGACACGATCCGTGAGGCTCAGGAGGTCGGCGCCCACGCCATCGCCGCCGGTGTCGAGTGTCGGGAGGCGAATCGGATCTGCCTGGACGTCATCCGTGACGCCGGCCTCGGCGAGCACCTGCGGCATCGGCAGGGGCACGGCATCGGACTCGGCATGCACGAGGCACCGTGGCTGGAGGACGGCGATGCCACCGTGCTCGCCGCCGGGATGGTCGTCTCCAACGAGCCGGGCATCTACATCCCCGGTCACGCCGGCTACCGCATCAGCGACAGCATGCTCGTCACCGACAGCGGCGCCGAGCGTCTCACCACCTTCCCGCGGGATCTCGCATCCTGCACCATCGCTCTCTGACTCTCATCGAAAGGGAATCTCCATGACCGACAAGCAGGTATCGCCGGAGTTCGCGGCCGCCACCACCGAGGCGCAATGGGTGCAGATCAATGGCAACCACCTCGCGGTGGAGGTGCTCGGCCCCGAGGGGGCTCCGGTCATCATCACCCACCACGGCGCACCGGGTCTCGGATCGCGCGCGGAACCGCGCGCCAGCTTCGGTCGCCTCGCGGACGAGTACCGAGTCCTCGTGTTCGACGCGCGCGGCAGCGGCCAGAGCGAGGGCAACGGCACGTTCAGCCACGAGCAGTGGGCCGCGGATATCGATGGCCTGCGCGAATGGATCGGTGCCGAGCAGATCGTCATGGCCGGCGGCTCCTACGGCGGATTCATGGCGATGGAGTACGCCCTCCGCTACCCCGACCGCGTCGCGGCGGTCGTACTGCGTGACACCAGTCCCGACAACGGCAACGCCCACCTCGCGCGGGAGAACGCGCTGGCGAGCGACCGCGTCGATATCGACATGGAGAAGTTCGATCGCATCGACCTCGGCCAGGTGCGTGACAACGAGGACCTCAAGGACTGCTGGCGGGAGATCCTGCCGCTCTACGACTTCGTCTACGACCCGGAGGCCGTGGAGCGCAAGGTGGAGGCGACCCCGTACCGCTACGAGGCGCACAACTACGCGTTCTCGGTGAACCTCGCCAGCTACGACCTGAAGCCGCGCCTGCACGAGATCGCCGTTCCGACACTGATCACCGTTGGCCGGACCGACTGGATCACCCCAGTATCGTGTAGCGAGACGATCGCTGAGCTGGTACCGAACTCCGAGCTGGTCGTCTTCGAGAAGTCGGGGCACTCCCCGCAGATCGAACAGGCGGAGGAGTGGACCCAGACAGTGCGGGAGTTCCTGCACCGGGTCCACCCGCCGAAGTGACCACGGCAGTGGCAGGGGGGACAGGGGGACGCAGCATCGACGAGCTGGACAAGCAGATCATCGTCGCTCTGCAACAGGACGGACGCGCCAGCTGGCGCGCCATCGCCGATCAGGTGGGTGCCGCGGTGTCGACCGTCGCGCGGCGCGGTCAGCAGCTGCTGAACGATGGCATCGTGCGCGTGGGTGTCATCCCGACGCTCGGAAACTCCGGCCGCGTGGAGTCGTTCCTCGTGCGCGTGAACTGCGCGCCGGGAACGCAGATGGACGTGGCCGAGCAGCTCGTGAAATCGCCGTACGTCCGGTTCGTGACGCTCGTGACGGGTCGGTTCGACCTGTACGCCGAGGTGGTCATCACGGGTGGTCCCGCGCAGCAGACGCGGGTGCTCACCGGTCTGCAGTCGACTCCGGGAATCGAGCGCTGGCGCAGTGATCTGCTGACGTTCAACTACAAGGTCAGCTTCGACTGGGGCCGCCAGCTGTTCGAGCCGGATGCCACCGAGAGCGGATCAGAGGCGCTCATGCCGCCGCCGAACTCGTGCGAGCCCGACCACTTCGACGATGCCGATCGCCGTATCGTGGGCGAGCTCTCTGTCGATGGGCGTGCCTCGTTCCCCTCGATCGCGACCAAGCTCGGGATGAACGAAAGCAGCGTCAGACGCCGCTACGAACGCCTCAAGGCGAACGGGTGCATCACCACGGCCACCTCGGTGACCGCCGCGTCACTCGGGATGAGCGCGGAGACGCTGATCATCCTGCGGGTGGCACCCTCGCACCTGGAGCGGGTGGCGCAGGCACTTCGCCCCCATCTCGCCGTGCGATTCATGGCGGCGGCGCTGGATGAGAGCTCGCTGTACTGCGAGGTCATCCTGCCCTCCACTGATGACCTGCACCGCTTCCAGACTCAGACCCTCGGCAAGCTTGAGGGCGTGAAGGGCTGGACCGCGTGCATGGAGCTGGTGTTCATGAAGCGCGGCTTCGTGGAGACACCGGGCTGGCGCGATCAGGTCATGTATGACCAGGGGGAGATGCCCGCCAACCCCTGGCTGCAGATCCCCCCGGGCACGGCGTTCACCTGATCCGGGCTCACGCCTCCGCGAGGGCGAGGGCCGTCGGCTCATCCACGATGAGATCGGTGATGAGTCCGGCGGCGAGCGCGCCGCGGATGCTCGGTGCCTTGGCGCGCCCCGCGACCACGCAGACGCGGCGCGGGGTGCGCCGGAGCACGCGGAAGTCGGGTCCGGTGGCACGTTCATTCACGACGATCCCGTCGGTGGATCCGTCCGCACGGAAGAAGACCGTCGCGACATCACCGACGACCCCGGCCGCCGAGAGAGCGCGGTAGTCCGCCTTCTCCAGATACGAGTCGTGATAGACGTGGCTGGGCACCTCGGAGATCGGCGACCCCACGCCGAAGAGCGCGACGTCCAGGCGCGATTGCAGCGCCAGGATCCGCCGGATCGACCGCTCGCGCCAGAAGGCCTCCCGGGTGTGGGGGTCATCGAAGAACGCCGGAACGGGGAACTGCTCCACCGCCGCACCGTAGGCATCCCCGAACCGGCGTAGTAGCTCGCTCGCATAGAGGACGCCGGTGGAGGCGAGATTGCCGGAGCCGTTGAGCTGGACGATGACCGAGTCGTGGGTCTGCTTGGGCACCAGGAAGCGGCTGACCGCGCTGATGGTCGATCCCCAGGCCACACCGATGCGCTGATTCGAGTCGATAAAGCCGGTGAGAATCCGTGCAGCCGTGAGGGCCACGCGGTCGAGTCGCTCGATGTCGCTGACCGTGTCGGGTACCGGTACGACGTGGGCGGTCACGCCGAAACGCGTGCGCAGCCCCTTCGCGAGGGCGGCTGCGTCATCCTGTTCGGGTCGCACTCGGATCTCCACCAGCCCGGTGTCACGGGCGAAACTCAGCAGCCGCGACACCGATGAGCGCGACGTGTGCAATTCCTTCGCGATCGCATCCATCGTGAGGTCCTGCAGGTAGTAGAGGTGCGCAGCACGCAGGGCATCGCGCACGCGGCTGGGATCCGCGTCCCAGGAGTGGTCGGCCATGAGCACAGCGTAGTGCGTCTGCACATTCGTTCATCAAGGTTGAAAGGATGTTCTCGCCGCGAGAGGATCGAGAGGACGGCGTGAGGTCCGCGCCGCCGGGAAGGAACACGATGCCTGCCTCCACCTCGCCCCTCGCTCCCACCGGGATCGCGCGTCTCGCGGATCGGCCGTATGCGGACGTGCTCATCATCGGCGGCGGCATCAACGGCATCGCCACGTTCCGCGACCTCGCCCTGCAGGGCGTTGACGTCGCTCTCGTCGATCGCAGCGACGTGATCACCGGCGCATCGGCGGCCTCCAGTCACATGGTGCACGGCGGCGTGCGATACCTGGAGAACGGCGAGTTCCGCCTCGTCCACGAGGCGGTCACCGAGCGCAACGATCTGCTTGCCACGGCACCGCACTATGTGCGCCCGCTGCAGACCACGATCCCGATCTATTCGACCTTCTCCGGCATCCTCAACGCTCCGCTCCGCTTCCTCCGCCACGGCGCGGGCAAGCCGCAGGAGCGTGGTGCCGCGCTCATCAAGATCGGCCTGGTCATCTACGACTCCTTCTCCCGTGGTGGAGGGCGCGTGCCCCGGCACGAGTTCCATGGCCGCAAGCGCTCGCTGCGGGCACTGCCGCAGCTGAACCCCGGCGTGAAGTACACCGCCACCTACTGGGACGCGTCGATGCACGACCCCGAGCGCCTCGCCATCGATGTGGCGCGGGATGCTCTGGCGGCCGGCGGCGACAACGCGCGGATCGCCACCTATACGGCAGCCGTCGGCGCCCGTGAGGGAAGGGTGATCCTGCGTGACGCCGACACCGGTGAGGAGCTCGACTTCTCCGCGGGCGTGGTCGTCAACGCCTCCGGTCCGTGGACCGACCTCACCAACGAGGCTCTCGGCCGACCGACGCGATTCATGGGCGGCACGAAAGGCTCGCACATCGTGGTCGACAACCCGCAGCTGCTGGAGGCCACCGGCGGGCGCGAGATCTTCTTCGAGCACAACGACGGTCGCATCGTGCTGATCTACCCGCTGAAGGGCAAGGTGCTCATCGGCACCACAGACCTCGAGCACGACATGTCCGAACCCGCCGTGTGCACTCCGGAAGAGGTGGCGTACTTCGTCGAGCTGGCCGCGCACGTGTTCCCCTCCATCCCGGTGGATCCCGCCACGATCGTGTACCGGTTCTCCGGCGTGCGCCCGCTGCCGGGACACGGCGATGAGGCCCCCGGCTTCGTCTCGCGCGACTACCGCATCGAGACCGCGACGCTGCCCACGGGCGACGCGACGGTCTTCAGCCTCGTGGGCGGCAAGTGGACCACGTTCCGCGCCTCCGCCGAGCGCCTCGCCGATCACGTGCTGGAGGCGCTGGCGAGGCCGCGACGCCGCTCTACCCGCGGACTCGCGATCGGTGGTGGCAAGGACTACCCGCGCACCGAGCGGACGCGTCAGGCGTGGCTGGACGACAATGCCGGCTCGCTGCCGCGCGAGCGCGCAGCGCAGCTGCTGGATCGCTACGGCACCATCGCCACGGCAGTCATCGCGGCCATCGCCGCCGATGCGTCCGACGCCCCGCTACCGGGGGCGCCGACGTACTCCACTGCCGAGCTTCGCCACCTCGCCCGCACGGAGCACGTGCGCCACCTGGAGGACATGCTCATGCGTCGCACCAGCATGGCGTTCACGGGGCTCGCGTCCGAGGAGAACGCGCGTGCCGTCGCCGAGGCGATCGCCGATACGCTCGGATGGGATGCGACCACGGTCGACACCGAGGTCGTGCGCGGTCTCGCCCACGTCAACTACGCCGTTCCCGAGTACGCCTGATTCGTTCTGCAGCGCCAATAGGAGGCAGTGTGGCCGCCCACGTGATCGCCCTCGACCAGGGCACCACCTCGACCCGTGCGATCGTGTTCGATCAGTCCGGAGACATCGTCGCGACCAGTCAGCGCGAGCACGAGCAGATCCTGCCGCGCGCCGGATGGGTCGAGCACGACGCGACGGAGATCCGCGACAACACCCTGTGGGTGCTCGAGCATGCCCTCGACGAAGCCGGGATCGCGGTGTCGGACGTCGCCGCGCTGGGCATCACCAACCAGCGCGAGACGGTCATCGTGTGGGATCGCGCCACCGGTGAGCCCATCCACAACGCCATCGTGTGGCAGGACACGCGCACGCAGGCGAAGGTGGACGAGCTGGCTCGAGACGGCGGTACCGATCGCTTCGCCGAGCAGACTGGGCTGCCGCTGTCCACCTACTCGTCGGCCTCGAAGATCGCCTGGATCCTGGATCGGGTGCCCGGGGCACGGGAGCGGGCGAGTCGTGGCGAGCTGTTGTTCGGCACCCCTGACACCTGGCTGGTGTGGAACCTGACCGGCGGGAGCGTTCACGTCACCGACGTGACGAACGCATCGCGCACGCTGCTGATGGATCTGCGCACGCTGGACTGGGACGAGGACCTGTGCCGCGTGTGGGACATTCCGCGCGTCATGCTTCCCGAGATCCGTTCCTCCTCGGAGGTCGTCGGCAGCATCGCCGAGGGTCTTCCCGGTGCGGGCGTCCCGATCGCCGGAATCCTCGGCGATCAGCAGGCGGCCACCTTCGGACAGACCGCGTTCGACGCGGGGGAGTCCAAGAACACCTACGGCACCGGGAACTTCCTCATCGTCGGAACGGGAACCGAGATCGTCCGCTCGCAGAACGGTCTCATCACCACGGTCGCCTATCGCATCGGCGACGAACCCGCCCGCTATGCGCTGGAAGGCTCGATCGCCGTCACCGGTTCGCTCGTGCAGTGGCTGCGCGACAACCTCGGGCTGATCGCGGAATCCAGCGACGTGGAGCGTTTGGCCGCCACGGTGGAGGACAACGGCGGTGCCTACTTCGTTCCGGCGTTCTCCGGTCTGTTCGCCCCGTACTGGCGTCCTGATGCGCGGGGCGCGCTGGTCGGGCTCACGCGATTCGTCAACAAGGGCCACATCGCGCGGGCTGCGCTGGAATCGACGGCGTTCCAGACCCGCGACGTGATCGACGCTGTGGTGGAGGACACCGGAACGACGTTGCCTGAGCTCCGCGTGGACGGCGGGATGACCCGCAACGACACGCTGATGCAGTTCCAGGCCGATGTACTCGGCGTGACGGTCATCCGACCGCGGATCACCGAGACGACGGCCCTCGGCGCAGCGTTCGCGGCGGGACTGGCGACCGGCGTGTGGGCGGACCTCGACGAGCTGCGCGGGCTGTGGCAGGAGGATCGCCGGTGGACGCCGACGATGGATGAGGACCAGCGCGAGCGCCGCTACCGCGTCTGGCGCAAGGCCGTGTCGAAGTCCCTGGACTGGACCGACGCCGACACCGAGGCCCTCGACGCCGACTGATCCCGCCCGTCCCCCTTCCCCTCCGTCTCGGTGTCAGTGTTTGGGGGCGGCGAGCGGGATGAAGCGGCGGTCACCGGTCGCGGCGATGTTGTCGAGGAACGCGCCCGCGAGACGCAGCGTGCGGGCCGCGCGCGGATTGCCCTGGCGGCGGGCGAGGACCGGACCCAGCTCGCGGGCGAACGCGGTGATCGCAGGCAGCGGGCGCATCGCGATCGTGATGCGCGTGATCCGGCCGTCCTCGTCGAGCTCCAGGTGTTGGAACTCCTCCAGCGCCACACCGCGGACCGTCGCGCGGCCCGCCACCACCGCCGTGCGGCCGTCGCGGAGGCACGACACCGGTCGGTAGTCGGCGATCGCCTCGAACACGGCGGACAGCAGGTCGCGGATTTCCTCCGGGCCGGAGAACACGAAGCCGTCCGTCAGCGGCGACACCATTTCGACGTTCGGAGCCAACGCGCTGGCGGCCAGATCTGCGTCGTGCTCTCGCCCCGCTGCGATCCAGCTGTCCAGGTGCATCGTCGTCATGCCAGCACCGTACTCCCGATCACGTCGTACACGCGAGAAACCCAAGCAAGTCCGAGAAACCCTGCAATGCGGGGTTTCTCGGACTTGCCTGGGTTTCTCGGCGTCAGTAGCGCAGGCCGTGGCCGAAGCGGAACGTGGGGTTCTCGGTATCGAAGGCGACGTCGGATCGGCTCGCGGCGACGGCGTCGTCCGAGCGCGGCAGATCGAACGGCAGAGACCCGAGCGGCGCGCGCTCGCCGAACAGCACGCGCAGCACGGCCAGGTCAGAGGCGCCGTAGTTCGCGATGACCGCGCGCGCCGATTCCTCAAGACCCCCGAGGACCGCGGGACGATCCAGGTAGATGTCGATCACGGTGGGCACCTTCTCGGCGATCGCGGTGAGGCGGGCGTGCTCCTCGGTCGGGAACTCCAAAGAACCCTCGTGGAACATTGCGGAGAACCCGCCGCGGTCGCGGATCTCGAACGGTGCCTTGATCCGCAGGATCGCGACGTCGGCGTCGTCGGGGGAGTCCACGACCGTCCCGAAATCTGCAAGCACCTCTGCGCTCACGCCCTCGGCGTAGACCTTCACGCCGCGAGAGAGCGGGAGCACGGAATCGGTGTTCGTCAGCAGGGTCAGCGAGTCGCTCTGGGCCGCGAGACCCTCCTGCACCCACTCGCTCTGTCCCACCACGATCGCGGCGCGGTCCTCGTCGACGAAGGGGTTGTCGAACAGGCCCAGGCGGAACTTCTCGGTCAGCAGTCGCCGGATCGAGACATCCAGGCGCTCCTCGGATACGGCTCCCTGGCCCAACAGGTCCAGCAGCACGTCGGTGCACAGCTCGCCGCCGAACTGATCGACGCCGGCCTCCAGCGCCTTGACCATGCGCTCCGGTCGCGTCAGCTGCTCGACGCCCCAGGCGCGAGCCGGCATCTGGCTGCCGAGCACCTCCGCGTCGGTGAGCAGACCCCAGTCGGTGCACACGATGCCCTCGAAGCCGAGGCGGTCGCGCAGCAGGGTGGTGAGGACATCCTTGTTGAAGCCGAAGCCGACCTCTTCCCACTCCGTGCCCACCGGCATGCCGTAGTACGGCATCATCTGCGTCGCACCGGCATTGATCGCCGCGATGAACGGGCGCAGGTGGTACTCCTGCTCACCGCCCGGATACACCTGTTCGCGGCCCCAGGGGAAGTGCGGGTCTTCACCGTCCTTCTGCGGGCCACCGCCGGGGAAGTGCTTGACCATTGCTGCCACCGACTCGGTGCCGAACCGCTCGCCCTGGAAGCCGCGGATGTAGGCGACCGCCAGGTCAGAGGTCAGATCAGCACTCTCCCCGAACGTGCCGCTGATGCGCGACCAGCGGGGCTCGGTGGCGAGGTCGATCTGCGGGTGCAGGGCGACGCGCAACCCCACCGCAAGGTACTCCTGACGGGCGATGTCGCCGAAGCGCTCCAGTCGCTCGGGAGACGCCAGCGCGGCAAAACCGAGCGTCTCCGGCCACTGCGAGAACGGGCCCGCGAGGATCGAGGTGAGCGGGTTGTCGCTGAAGGCGTGGCGCGGATCGGTGGAGAACGTGATCGGGATGCCGAGTCCGTTCTCCAGCGCCGTGCGCTGCAGGTCGTTGTGCCAGGCGGCGAACTCCCGCCCATCGCCGGCCGCGCCGATGATGTTGAAGTGCGTCATCCGGCGCTTGCGCACCATCGAAACCGCGGACGGAATGCCGAACGTCGGGTTGGACTCGGTCGGGTCGCCGTAGGCGATCATCGTGTGGAAGAACATGCCGGCCTTGTCGGCGGCGTCCATGCGGCCGAGGAGATCCTCGACGCGCTGGGCGACGGACAACGACGCGTCCTGATATGGGAAACGAGGGGAATCGGTCATGATCTCTTCCTACTTGGCGGACTTGATGAACCAGACGCAGACAGCGCCGAGAATGCTGAGCACGATGCCGATCGGGAACAGTCCCTCGTAGCCGAACACCAGAACGATCGCACCCGCGAAACCGGGGGCGAACGTCTGCGGCAGCGTGGCGGCGATGTTCACGACGCCGAGGTCCTTGGCGAACGACTTGGCCGACGGCAGCACTTGGCTCATCAGTGCTGTGTCGACAGCCTGGAACATGCCGAACCCGAATCCGATGACCGCCGTCATGATGAGCCAGGACTCGTAGGTGGGCCAGATCCACGGCAGCGCGAGGGCCAAGCCCATCACCACCGAGGAGCCGAATACGAAGGGCTTGCGACGGCCCACGCGGTCGGAGAGCGGTCCTGAGACGACCGTGGCGATGATCGTGCCTACCAGACCCACGATGCCGAGCAGTGGGATGACGGTCTGCGGTTCGGCGATGCCGATGTAGTCGCCCAGGATGTACAGCTGGTAGCCGGTGACGCCGAAGTAGCCCGTGTAGAGCAGCAGACGTCCGGTGAAGGCCCAGAAGAAGTCGGGGTGCTTGACCGGGTTGACCCAGAACGTGCTGATGAAGTCGCGGAAGCTGAACGGCTCGCGCTCGAAGTTGGTGCTGGGGCGGTCCGGGTTGAGGATGACGAACAGCGCGATGACGACGAAGGCGAAGACGGCGAAGATGATGTAGCCGGCCGTCAGACTGTCGAACAGCAGAGAGCCGATGATCTGGCCGCCGAGGGCGCCGGCCATCAGACCGATGCCGGACAGCGCCGCGAAGGTGCCGCGGCGGGCGATCGGCACGCGGTCGGGGAGGACGGCGGAGAGCGGACCCTGCGCGAAGTTGTAGGCGACCTGCACGAGGCACCAGGCGATCAGAATGCCCGCAAACGAGTTGGCGAACGCGAGACCGACGAGCGCGAGTCCGCCGCCGAATACGCCCAGCATCATCCACGGTGCCCGGCGGCCGTATTTCGACCGAGTGCGGTCGGACAGCTGGCCGGCGACAGGCTGGGCCACGAGGGCACACAGCGCGCCGACGGTCGCGATCACCGCGAAGGTGGCGACCTTGCTCTCCGGAAAGAGCAGCTCGATCTGGTGCGGCAGGAGCACGCCAGGTACGGCACCCCAGATCAGGAAGATCGCGAAGTTCGCCGGGATGATCGAGCCGAGGAGGCGCCCCAGACCCTTCAGCGGCGGGGGCGGGTCGTCCTCGCCCGAGGCGGTGCGGACGTAGGTGGTCTGCGTGAGCGGCGGTTGCACCGTTTCCGGCGCGTCGGGTGAAGTCGACGACATTGTCAGTCCTTGCCAGGTCAGGAATCGAGTGGGGATGTGACGCCCGTCATGACGGGTCAAAGCGGTCCGCCATGACCGTTGCGATGACGCTAGCATGAAAACCGACACTTGTGTAGGTGTTCGTATAAAAAGCAGGCCAGAGTACTTTTTGGAGGGCGGGTGCGGGGCGAGAGACGGAGATTCACCGGTCAATGCCTACACCCGTGTCGGTTTTGTTTCGGCGAGTGCTACGGTGTCAGCATGACCCCGACCGAGGACGCCGAAGCACGCGGCTATGCCAACGGTCGCGCGCGCCGTGACGTGATCATCCGCACCGCTTCCGAGCATTTCGCGGAGCGCGGTTTCGTGTCGGCCACCATCCTCGAGATCGCCGCAGCGTGCGGCATCTCTCGCGCCGGACTGCTGCATCACTTCGCCGACAAGGAAGCCCTTCTGCACGCCGTGCTCGAGACTCGTGACGAAGAGGACCAGGAGCGTTTCGCCCCGTATGTCCAGGCTCACGGCGCGATCGGGGTGCTCCGCGGCATGGTGGACCTTGCCGATCACAACCGACTCGTGCCCGGCCTCATCGAGCTGTTCGTGCGGCTGTCGGCCGAGGCCGCCGCCACTGATCATCCCGCTCACGGCTACTTCACGCGGCGCAACGAACGTATTCGCGAGGGAACGGCGCGAGCGCTTCGTGCGCTTCAGATGCGCGAGCTGGTGCGAGCGGATCTTGACGCGTCCAGCGCCGCGCTGCGCCTGACATCTCTGATGGACGGTCTGCAGTTGCAGTGGCTGTTCGATGCCCGTGTGGATCTTGCTCAGGAGATCCGTGGCGTCGTGGCGGAGTGGCTCACCGCCGAGGGCCGTGAGGCCTTCGATGCCGCACGGCCCGCGCTCGCCGCGTGAGCGCGACTACTTCAGCAGACGGCTGAGCCGACGATCCGCGAGGGGCTTGCCGCCGGTCTGGCAGGTGGGGCAGTACTCGAGTGAACGATCCGCGAAGAACACGCTGCGGACGATATCGCCGCAGACCGGGCAGGGCTTGCCGGCCTGCGCGTGCACGCTCATGCCTGCCCGTTTCGCGTCTTTCAACTCCGCCGGCGGTTTACCCGAAGCAGCGGCGATCGCGGTGGTCAACGTGTCGATCATCGCCTGATGCAGACGTGCGGTGTCGGCCTCGCTGAGCGTCGCGGCGATCGCATACGGCGACAACTTCGCGGCATGAAGGATCTCATCCGAGTAGGCGTTGCCGATACCGCCGATGATCGACTGATCGCGCAGCAGACCCTTGATCTGCGTGCGTCGACCAGCGAGCAGGGCGCGGAACTCGTCCAGGCTGAGCGGCGGGTACAGGGGGTCGGGCCCGAGTCGAGCGATGCCCGGCACCGTCTGCGGGTCGCGGGTGACATAGACGGCAAGGGACTTCTTGGTGCCCGCTTCGGTGAGGTCGAAGCCAGAGCCGTCATCGAAGGCGATGCGCAGCGCGATGGGCGTGCGGCCCGGCTTGATCAGCGTGGCGGGCAGTGTGTCGTACCAGCGGAGCCACCCGGTCTTCGCGAGATGAAACACCAGGTGAAGCTCGTCACCGGTCGCGGTGTCGGTGACGATGTCGATGAACTTGCCGTGACGCCCGACCGTGCACACGGTGGTATCGACCAGTCGGTCGATGGGCGGATCGAAGGTCTTCAGCGCAGCGATGGAGACGACGGTCGCCTTCGTGATCGTGCGGCTCGTCAGACGGTCGTCGAGATAGTCGACGAGTCCCTGTACCTCCGGCATCTCAGGCATGCGCCCATCCTGCCACCCGGCACGGACACCGGCGACCCGTCAGCCTTCGGGATAGAGCCAGACCACGGCCGCCCACCGGGTACCGAGCTCTGCCGTCACTTCCAGCCCGCCTTCGGCGACGGAGAGATTCGAGTCGTGCTGGATGCGGTAGGTCTTCCCGTCGCAGGGCACCTCTGCGGAGCTGCCGGCGAGCACCCCGAACGTCAGCGGCGCGCCACCCGTGCACATCAGATCGGCGCCCATTGTTCCGACGAACTCCCGTGGGCGCGTCCGCGAGAGCGAACGGTCGGTCGGGGCGTAGTCGGCGATCAGGACGGCGTTCTCCGGCAGCGCGGGTGTGACCAGGTCGTCGACAGCCGGGGGCTGGGTCGGGATCGGCGTGGCGACCGCGGACGCCTCCGGAACGGCAACCTCGACGGTTGGTCCCGGAGTACAGCCACACAGCGCGAGGACGAGAGCTGCTGTCGCTGTAGCGAGGAATGTACGCATGCCGTGACCCTAACCCCGCGGGTTCGCACAGGTCCAGGCGACTCAGCCGAGCACGTCCCACGCGACGGGAGCAGGGGAGTCGGTGAACAGCCGCCCGGCGCTCCACCCATCGGTGCGTCCGCCGCTCGTCGTGATGAACGCGCCGCGTCGCACGCCCTCGAAGCGGAACCCGAGGGCGCGCGCCGCGCGGGCGGACGCGATGTTACCGGCCGCCGCGTTCCATTCCAGGCGATCCAGGCCCAGACCCGTCGGCTCGAATCCGTGATCGATCACCGCGCGGGCGGCCTCGGTGAGGTAGCCGTTGCCTCGTTGATCGCCGCGCATCCAGAACCCGATCTCCGCGGCGCCCGGGCCGCGTCGCGTCAGGCTGATCATCCCGACCAGGGGTGCGGTCTCCTCATCGGTTGTGGTTCGAATCGCCCACTCGAAACCGGTATCCGCCGCCGCCCGCGCTTCCGCTTCATCGATGAACGCCGCCGCATGCTCGGAGGTGTACGGCGACGGGAGGGGCGTCCAGCGCGGGATCTCCGGATCCTGGCAGGCGTCGGTGAGCGCGGGAACGTCCGCGGCGATCGGTGCGGACAGGGTCAGACGCGCTGTGCGGAGAGTCGGAATGCTCATGAGTGTCCTGCGGAAAGGACGGAGGGAGCGGACGTCTGCCGCTCCCTCCGTCGAAGCGTGGTGCTCAGCGTCGGCGCAGCAGGCCGACCTTGTCATAGACCTCGCCGAGCGTCTGATCGGCGACGGTCTCCGCCTTGCCCGCGTTGACGGACAGCACGCGGTCGAGCTCGGCGGGATCCGCCATGAGCTCCAGCGCCTTCTCGCGGACCGGCTCGAACTCGTTCACGACGGCCTCGGCTACGGCCTTCTTGAAGTCGCCGTAGCCCTTGCCCGCGAACTCGTCCTCGATCGCCGGCACCTGACGACCGGTGAGGGCGGACATGATCACGAGCAGGTTCGAGACACCGGGCTTGTTCTGGCGGTCGTACCGGACCGCGCCGTCGTTGTCGGTGACGGCACGCATGATCTTCTTCGCGTTGACGCTGGGCTCATCGAGCAGGTACAGCACACCCGACTGGTTCTCCGCGGACTTCGACATCTTCGACGTCGGGTTCTGGAGATCGTGGATGCGTGCCGTCTCCTGCTGGATGACGGGGTTCGGCACGCGGAACGTCTCGCCGAAGCGCGCGTTGAACCGCTCCGCGAGGTCGCGCGTCAGCTCGACGTGCTGCTTCTGGTCCTCGCCCACCGGGACGACATCCGTCTGGTAGAGCAGGATGTCCGCGGCCATGAGCACGGGGTAGGTGAACAGACCCACGCTGGCGGTGTCCGCACCGTAGCGCGACGACTTGTCCTTGAACTGGGTCATGCGCCCCGCCTCACCGAAACCGGTGAGCGTCGAGAGGATCCAGGCCAGCTCAGCGTGCGCGGGTACGTGCGACTGCACGTACAGCGTCGAGCGCGTCGGCTCGATGCCGGCCCCGATGTACTGTGCTGCCGTGCGGCGCGTCTTCTCGCGCAGCTGCTCGGGGTCCTGCGGGACCGTCAGGGCGTGAAGGTCGACGACGGAGAAGAACGCATCGTAGGAGTCCTGCAGGCCGCGCCACTGCATCAGCGCACCGATGTAGTTGCCGATCTGCAGAGAGTCGGCGGAGGGCTGCATTCCAGAGTAGAGGCGCGCTTTTCCAGTCACCCCTTGATCCTACGCGTGCTCCGGTGCTGCTCCGATGCGCCCTCCGCGCTGTGGCTGCCATACTGGCCGCATGGGCGAGCAGATCACCGTCACCGAGAAGGACATCCGGGGGATCCGTCGTGACTTCACGCGTCACGCCATGACACGTCCGGCAACGGTCGTCGCTCTCATCGTCTTCGCGTTGGCCGCCGTTGTGTTCGTCATCGTGGCGCTCGCCGCGGAGCCCGCCTTCTGGGTGGCCGTAGCCGCCGCAGCGCTGACGATCGCCCTGATGCCGTTCACTCTCGGACGGCGTGTCACACGAACCGCTCGGACGGCGATGCCGGCAGGGTCGTGGATGCGCGCGTACGTCGAGGATGGCTCACTGAAGACCGAGGGCCCTGCGGGTTCGGCGTCCACCCTGCTGTCGGCGTTCCGCCGCACCATCGTCTACCCCGACACCGTGCTCATCCAGCGGACGGGCTCGAACATCGCGGGAGTCCTGCCGCGGCGCTGTTTCACCGCTGAGGAGATCGCAGTGCTGCGCCGTGTCGACGCGGCGCGCGGGCGCGGCGTGCAGATCTCGCCCTCCGCGCCCACGGCGTCGCCGAATCAGATCTCGTAGTCGACGATGACCGGGGCGTGGTCGCTCCAGCGAGTGTCGTAGCTGGGCGCGCGGAACACGGAGTAGTTCGACGCGACGGCGGCGAGAGCCGGGGACGCCAGGTGATAGTCGATTCGCCACCCGGAGTCGTTGTCGAATGCCTTGCCGCGAGCCGACCACCACGTGTAGGGACCGGGGACCTCTCCCGCATGCGCACGACCCACGTCGATCCAGCCGAGGCCGGTTCCGACCGATCCGTCCACTCCGGTGATCTCCGTGCCCGCTGCGCCGAGGAAGCGGTCGAAGTACGCGCGCTCGCGCGGAAGGAAGCCGGCCTTCTTGACGTTGCCCTTCCAGTTCTTGATGTCGAACTCGCGATGGCCCACGTTGAGGTCACCCGTGACCAGGGCGAGCGCGTCGTCGGCACTGAGCTCGGGAAGCCGCAGCGTCATGGCATCGAGCATGGCCCACTTCGGATCCTGCTTGGCCGGGGTCTCCGCCTCACCGGTGAAGACGTAGGCGGACACGATGGTGACCGTGCGGCCGTTGACGAGGAAGTCGGACTCGATCCAGCGCCCGGCTGTGTCGTGTTCGGCAGCCGTGATTCCGATGCGCACGGCGTCGGCCTCGGTGCGACTGGCGATAGCCACTCCCGCGCGTCCCTTCGCCGTGGCCTCCTCATCGACGATGGTCCAGCCGGGCAGGGCCTTCTCGAGCTCTGCGCGCGGCGCACGGACCTCTTGGAGAGTGAGGACGTCGACGTCCGCGGTCTCCAGCCAGTCGTGCATGCCGTTGCGCACCGCCGCTCGAATGCCGTTGACGTTCACGGATGCGATGCGAAGACGTGTCATGAGTACAGGCTATCGACCCCCTCGGACATTGATCCGCGTCTTCAGCGCCGTCCGCGCCGCGGGCGTTGCGCTTCCAGTGCAGCCAGATGCTCGCGCGCCTCCTCCAGCTCGTCCCGCGCCCGGGTGACCGTGCGGATCGCGCGGCCGCGGGCGGCCCACGCGGCGTCCCGGCGCGCCAATCTCGCCTCTCGCAGCCGCACCTCCGCGGCACGGACCATGAGATCGGCTTCATCGATCCGGCGCTCGTGCTCACTGCGCTCGACGATCGGGGTGTCGGTGTCATCGGCGCGTTCGGTGATCCAGGCTGCCGCCAGGAGCACCACGATCATCGCGACCCGAAACCAGAGGAACAGCCCCAGAAGAATGGCGAACGTGGCGATCAGGGGGTTCGCCGGCGGTCGGCCCAGCAGCCAGCCGGCGGAGAACTGCAGCACCACCAGCGCGACCGATCCGGCGACGGAAGCGGGAAGCACCTGCCGCAGGCTCAGATCCGTGCCACTCAGCCACGTGAACAGGGTGACGAGCACCACGAAGTCCACCAGCAGCGTCACCACGACCGTGGCGGACCGGCCGAGTATCACCACGACCGGCACCGTGTCGGTCCAGCCCAGAGCGTCGAACGCACCGCCCAGAGCGGACGTCCCGATCGCGCTCATCGCACCACCGGTGAGCAGCAGAACGGCGTAGCCCAGCGCTGCCACCGCGTCCCAGACCTTCACCATCGCGAAGTGCGCGTCGACGGCGGGGAGCCCGAACATGTCGCGGACGGCGCTGCGGAGGAACGTGACCCAGCCGACGGCAGTCCAGGCGAACACGACGAATGCCACGATGCCGGTGACTGACCAGACCGGCCGCGCGCCGGCGGCGAGCTCGCCGATCTGCGCGTCGGAGATCAGTCCCGGTCCGCCGTCGAGGGAGATCAGCCCGGGCGCGAGTCCGCTGACCAGACCCAGCAGCGAGTCGACGGCCTGCTCGGACGAACCCAGCCAGATCCCGAGCACCGCCACGGCGATGTACAGCGCCGCGAAGACGGCGAACACGGCCTGGTCGCTCGTTCCAGACGCCAGCAGGAGTCCATTGCGCCGATTGAAGTGCACCCACACGCGCAGCGGAAATGAGTTCGTGAGGGCGTGTGCGAGCGGTCGGGTCCGAGCCTCCCGGCCTCGCTGTGTACTCTCGGCGCTCACCCCTTCAGCCTACGGGCGCAGTCTCGGCCGCCCCGGACGCGAACGAATGAGTCTGCGCCGAAAGCATGAGGGATTCACGCGATCCGTCCCCATCTCGCCGCACTCTCATGCGTTCGCAGCACTCCGGTGGGCTCAGTCGGACGACGAACCGTCGCGCTGGCGCTTCAGCTCGCGCTCACGCAGAAGGGTCTGCTCGATGCGCTGGCGCGCGGTGATGCGCTCGGCAGGTGTGGCCTCCAGCTGTTCCAGCTCCTGCTGACGCAGCTCGAGCTTCTCCTGGGCCCGCGTCACGTCACGGCGCGCATGACGACGATGCCAGAACCCGGCCTCCGCAACGGCGCCGCGCGCTTCGGTGAGCTCCAGCTGCGCGGCATCCATCAGCACGAGTGCGTCCTGGATCCGCTGCTCGCGCGCACCAACGCGCTCGATGACGACGTCGTTGTCATCCGCGGACTCGGCGACCCACGCTGCTGCCAGCAGGATGGCCACCATCACGAAGCGAATCCAGAGCAGCAGACCGATCAGTACCGCGAACGTGACGAGCAGCGGGTTGCTCGGCGTCTTGCCGATCAGGAAGCCGAACGCGAGCTGCAACACAGCAACCGCTCCACCGCCGAGAAGCGCGCCCGGAAGGACATGGCGGTTGCTCAGGGAGGTGGCCGTGAGGAAGCGGAACAGCACGACAAGCGTCACCGTGTTCACGGCGAACAACACGGCGATCGACACGACCCGACTCACGAACGCGAGCCACCCGTCATCCGTCCACTGCAGCAACGAGAAGAGCCAGCTGAACGCGGAGGTGGTGCCCCAGCCGAGCACCGCGCCGATGAGCAGCAACACTGCGAAGCCGATTGCCGCGAGGAGATCGCGCACCTTGAGCAGGATCGCATTGCCGGTCTCGTTGGGAAGGCCGAAGATGTCACGCACGGTGGCGCGGATGGCCCCGATCCATCCGACCGCGGTGAACAGCACGACGAGAAGGGCGACGATACCCGTGATGCCCAGAGTGGTCGCGCTCTGCGAGGCGACGTCATGCACGGCGTCGGGGGAGATGATCCCCCCGTGTTCTTGGATCGCGCCGGGGAGGTACTGGTTGATGACGTCGATGAGGCCGTCGATCGCGGCGGCGTTGGAGCCGAGCCAGAGTCCCGCGACCGCGAAAGCCAGATAGAGCGCGGCAAAGATGGCGAACAGCGCCTGGTAGCTCACTCCGGCCGCGAGTGTCTGGCCGTTGCGCCGCGAGAAGCGCTGGAAGACGCGCACCGGGAACCACTGCATGACCTTCTCGGCGGTCTGCTGCGCATGCTGCACCACCGCCGCCGGTCCCGAGGGCTCGTCCGATTCCTCCGTCGCCACGCTGTCGCGTCGCTCCGCCTCACTCACCGCGCCACCGCCTTCCCGAATGCTGCCGCCACATCGAGTGCGGCGGGAGCACCGTTTGGGTAGAGCGGGAGATCGATCGGATTGATGTCTGAGATGTCGTACCAGCGAATCGGGCTGCCCTCATCGAGCACGAACAGCTCGGCATCAAAGGGGACTTCGTCCAGCGCGCGACCACGAGCGGCGAAGACAAAGGCGATCTCATGGCCGGGCTCGCCCTCGTACTCGAACAGGTTCTCCGTGACCGAGATCAGCTCGACCTCGTCGGGCTCGAGCCCGAGTTCCTCCACGAACTCGCGCCGAACGGCCTGCTCCGCGGTCTCGCCGAACTCCACACCGCCGCCGATGGCCCGCAGGAAGCGCTGACCGGTTGCCTTCTCAAAGCCCTCCAATGCCAGCAGGCGCCCCTCTCGAACGGGCAGACCGACGGCGATGACTCGGATAGCGCTCACCCGTCCACGCTAACCGATCGGCTCCGAATGAGCCGGACGGGTTGACGTGCCCGACCGCCCGGCGCTAACGCAAAACGCGAGGGGCGCCGTCAATGACGGCGCCCCTCGCGTTCGCGAATATCAACGGCGGCCCGAAAGCACCGCCTGCTTGACCTCGGCGATGGCCTTGGTGACCTCGATGCCACGCGGGCACGCCTCGGTGCAGTTGAAGGTGGTGCGGCAGCGCCACACGCCTTCCTTGTCGTTGAGGATGTCCAGACGGACGTCTGCGGCGTCGTCACGCGAGTCGAAGATGAAGCGGTGCGCGTTGACGATGGCGGCAGGTCCGAAGTACTGACCATCGGTCCAGAACACCGGGCAGGACGACGTGCACGCGGCACAGAGGATGCACTTCGTGGTGTCGTCGAAGCGCTCGCGCTCGACGATCGACTGCGTGCGCTCCTTGCCGGGCTCCGGTGCCTTGGCGGGCTGCAGGAAGGGCTGGACCTCGCGGTAGGACGCGAAGAACGGCTCCATATCGACGATGAGGTCCTTCTCCAGCGGCAGGCCCTTGATCGCCTCGACGTAGATCGGCTTGGAGATGTCCAGGTCCTTGATCAGCGTCTTGCAGGCGAGGCGGTTGCGGCCGTTGATGCGCATCGCGTCCGAACCGCAGATGCCGTGCGCGCACGAGCGGCGGAACGACAGCGAGCCGTCGACCTCCCACTTGATCTTGTGCAGCGCGTCCAGCACGCGGTCGGTGGCGTACAGCTCGACGTCGTAGTCCACCCAGCGGGGCTCGGCGTCCTGCTCCGGGTCGAAGCGACGGATGATGAACGTGACCGTGTAGGCCTGCACACCGGAGTCGTTGGTCGGCGCCTCAGCGAGATCAGTCGACATCAGTACTTCCTCTCCATCGGCTGGTAGCGGGTGACGACGACGGGCTTCCAGTCCAGCTTGATGTGGTCGGTGGCGTCATCGGAGTGCGGATCCCCGGTGAGGTAGGCCATCGTGTGCTTCATGTAGTTCTCGTCGTCGCGCTTCGGGAAGTCGTCGCGCATGTGACCGCCACGGCTCTCCTCGCGGTTACGGGCCGCGTACACGACCACCTCGGCCAGATCGAGCAGGAAGCCCAGCTCGATCGCCTCCAGGAGGTCCGTGTTGAAGCGGCGACCCTTGTCGTCGACGTAGATGTTCTTGTAGCGCTCGCGCAGCTCCTCGATGGTGCCCAGCACGCTCGTGAGCGACTCCTCGGTGCGGAACACCTGAGCCTTCATGTCCATCTCGTCCTGCAGACGCTTGCGCAGCGTCGCGATCCGCTCGGTGCCCTTCGCGTTGCGGACGCCCTCGACCATGTCGATGACAGCCTGCGCGGGGTTCTCCGGAAGCGGCACGAAATCGGCGGTGCTCGCGTACTTGACGGCGTTGCGACCGGCGCGCTTGCCGAACACGTTGATGTCCAGCAGCGAGTTGGTGCCGAGGCGGTTGGAGCCGTGCACCGACACGCAGGCGCACTCACCAGCGGCGTAGAGGCCCGGCACCACGGTGTTGTTGTCTGCGAGGACCTCGGCGTCGTTGTTGGTGGGGATGCCGCCCATCGCGTAGTGCGCGGTCGGCATCACCGGAACCGGCTCGACGACCGGGTCAACGCCCAGGTAGGTGCGCGCGAACTCGGTGATGTCGGGGAGCTTCGTCTCCAGCACCTCGGCACCCAGGTGCGTGCAGTCCAGCAGCACGTAGTCCTTGTGGGGACCGGCGCCGCGACCGTCCAGCACCTCCTGGACCATCGAACGCGCGACGATGTCACGCGGTGCGAGGTCCTTGATGGTGGGGGCGTAGCGCTCCATGAAGCGCTCACCCGAGGCGTTGCGGAGGATGGCGCCCTCACCACGCGCACCCTCGGTGAGGAGGATGCCGAGGCCGGCGAGGCCGGTGGGGTGGAACTGGAAGAACTCCATGTCCTCCAGCGGCAGCTTCTTGCGCCAGATGATGCCCACGCCGTCACCGGTGAGGGTGTGGGCGTTGGAGGTGGTCTTGAACATCTTGCCGAAGCCGCCGGTGGCGAAGACGACCGCCTTCGCGTGGAAGACGTGGATCTCGCCGGTGGCGAGCTCGTACGCCACGACGCCAGCGACCTTCGTGTCCTTGCCCTCGCCCACCGTGATGAGATCGAGCGCGTAGTACTCGTTGAAGAAGTTGATGCCCAGGCGGACGCAGTTCTGGAACAGCGTCTGGAGGATCATGTGACCGGTGCGGTCGGCGGCATAGCAGGCGCGGCGCACCGGCGCCTTGCCGTGGTCACGGGTGTGACCGCCGAAGCGACGCTGGTCGATCTTGCCCTCGGGCGTGCGGTTGAAGGGGAGGCCCATGTTCTCGAGGTCGATGACCGCGTCGATGGCCTCCTTGGCGAGGATCTCCGCTGCGTCCTGGTCGACGAGGTAGTCGCCGCCCTTGACGGTGTCGAAGGTGTGCCACTCCCAGCTGTCCTCTTCGACGTTGCCGAGCGCGGCGGCCATGCCGCCCTGCGCGGCACCCGTGTGGGAGCGCGTCGGGTAGAGCTTGGAGATGACCGCGGTCTTCGCGCCGGGTCCCGCCTCGATCGCCGCGCGCATGCCCGCGCCGCCGGCGCCGATGATGACGACGTCGAACTGGTGGTAGTGCACGCCGTCCTTGACGTACGAGTCTGCTGTCTCAGTAGCCACGCTGTGATGCCTCTCGGAGTTCCCGCTCAACTGCACGTCACGCCGGCGACCACGTCACCGGCGGTGGCGCCGATGCAGGGGTCGAAGGCGATCACGACGTAGGTGCCGAGGATGATCAGGACAGCCGCGGCGATCCAGATCAGGCTCACCAGCACCGTGCGAACGGTCTTGTGGGTCACGTAGTCGTTGGTGACGGTGGTCATGCCGTTCGCGCCATGGATCAGCGCGAGCCAGAGCATGAGTCCATCCCACACCTGCCAGAACCCGCCGGCGTACTTGCCTGCGACGAATCCGAACGTGATCTGGTGGATTCCCTCACCCGTGAGGAGATTGACGAACAGGTGTCCGAAGATCAGCACGATCAGCAGCACGCCGCTGATGCGCATGTAGAGCCAACCCCACTTCTGGAGGTTGAAGCCGCCGTTGCGCTTGACGTGCGGCGTGCGCGGCATCGCGAGCATTTCCGCGGTCATCAGTGACCACCTCCCACAGAGCTGAACACGCGCACCAGGTGCGCGGGGGCGAAGCCCGCCATCACGACGACCCAGACCGCGATGACGCCCCAGAACAGCTGACGCTGGTACTTGGCGCCCTTCGACCAGAAGTCGACGAGGATGATGCGCAGACCGTTGAAGGCGTGGAAGGCGATGGCGGCGACGAGCACCGTCTCACCCAGGCCCATGACCGGGTTCTTGTACGTGCCGATCACGGCGTCGTACGCCTCCGGCGACACAGTCAGCAATGCCGAATCCAGCACGTGGACCAGCAGGAAGAAGAAGATCGCGACACCGGTGATGCGGTGCAGAACCCAGGACCACATGCCTTCGTTACCCCGGTACAGGGTGCCGCGCGGCGTCTTCGATGTGGTCTCGGATACCGACGGTGTCAAGCGAGCGCTTGTGGACACGTCGTCCTCCCTGATCGATGAGAAGCGCGGGCGTGAACGGCACGCGAGCGCATCCACATCCTATGCCCGCAGTGCAGACGGGTCGAGAAAGGACACCCTTACTCTCGGGGGTAGTGCGCCGCGTCCCGGGCGAGCCGTCGCGCGGACTTCGCGGGTACCGCTGCGCGAGCCGTCAGGAACCGACTTCGCGGTGCCGCTACCGTGAAGGGCATGACTGCGCCTCTGGACGACTTCTACGCTGTGATTCCGGCAGGAGGCATCGGCAGCCGCCTGTGGCCGCTGTCGCGGGCCGATGCGCCGAAGTTCCTGCACGATCTGACGGGTTCCGGGCACTCGCTTCTCCGCGACACCTGGGAGCGGCTGCTGCCGCTCGCCGGAGCGGATCGTATCGCCGTCGTCACGGGCCGGGCGCACCGCGCGGCGGTGGAAGAGCACCTGCCCGACCTCGCCGACATGAACGTGTTCCTGGAGTCCGAGCCGCGCGAGTCGTCCGCGGCGATCGGGCTGGCTGCCGCGGTTCTTCATCGCCGCAATCCCGACGTGATCATCGGCTCCTTCGCCGCAGACCACGTGATCCGTGGCGAGCGCGTGTTCGAGTGGGCGGTGCAGCAGGCCGTCGCCGTGGCGCGCGCCGGCTACATCTGCACCATCGGCATCACGCCCACGGAGCCGTCGGTGGGCTTCGGATACATCAAGCGCGCCGATGACGAGCTCGCGGTGGACGGCGCCCCCGAGGCTGCACTGGTCGAGCGCTTCGTCGAGAAGCCCGACCTCGACACGGCGAAGCAGTACCTCGACGAGCGCACGTATCTCTGGAACGCGGGCATGTTCATCTCCCGTGCCGATGTGCTGCTGGAAGAACTGCGCCGCACCAAGCCCGCGCTGCACGCGGGACTCGTCGAGTTGGCCGAGGCCTGGGACGACAAGGATCTGCGCGGCCCGGCGGTCGATCGAATCTGGCCTCGGTTGGAGAAGATCGCGATCGACTACTCGGTCGCAGAACCCGCAGCCGACGCCGGACGACTTGCGGTGATCCCCGGCCACTTCGACTGGGACGACGTGGGTGACTTCGCGAGCCTGGCGAAGCTGCAGAACCGGGGGCGACCGAGCGATCTGGCCATCATCGGCGCGGATGCCCGCGTGCTCGCGGATGCGTCCAGCGGCATCGTCGTGAGCCAGACCAAACGCGTGATCTCGCTGATCGGCGTGCGTGACATCGTGGTGGTCGACACCCCCGACGCGCTGCTGGTCACCACCAGCGAGCACGCGCAGCGGGTGAAGGGCGTCGTGGACGCGCTGAAGCTCACCGGCCGGGGTGACGTCCTGTAGGTTCACGTTTCCTGTAGTTCTCTCGTTGTGATCATCTGCGCAGATCAGCGCGCAGTATCGCTGGCGAAAACCGGGTGCCCTGCTCATATGAGCACGACGTTGAGGATCTGTTGCATCTCGATAACCATTGGATCTGCACCCGTCGAAGCGCGCATGTTTCCGGGTAGTTTTCGAATGCTCCCGTGAAGTCCGCGGGGCCTATCCCGTGGAGGCCTGAGTGACCATCTCAACCACCAAGAAGATCGTGGGCGTCGCAGCAGCAGCCGGCCTGCTCTTCGCGCTCGCCGGCTGTGGTGCCGCACCCGAAGACACCACGTCGACGTCCAGCGCAGGCGCCACCGGCGGCGCTGAGAAGCCCGCCGACAGCAACTTCAAGCCCTGCATCGTCTCCGACGACGGCGGTTGGAACGACAAGTCGTTCAACCAGTCCGCCAAGGAGGGCCTCGACAAGATCGCCGCCGAGCTGGGCGTCGAGACCGTCGAGCTGCAGTCCGACGGCGACAGCGACTACGCGCCCAACCTGGAGCAGCTGGTCAGCCAGAACTGCACCTACATCGTGACCGTCGGCTTCAAGCTGGCCGCGGCTACCGTCGACTCGGCCAAGGCCAACCCCGACATCAACTACGCGATCATCGACGACTCCGCCGATGTCGACACCGACGGCAAGACCGACGCCCCGAACATCAAGCCGCTGCTGTTCGACACCGTCCAGGCCGCCTACCTCGGTGGCTACGCTGCAGCCGCGTGGTCTGACGCGAGCGGCGTCAACAAGGTCGGCACCTTCGGTGGCATCCCGATCCCGCCCGTCACCATCTTCATGGACGGTTTCGTCGACGGCGTGAAGAAGTTCAACGAGGACAACTCGAAGAACGTCGAGGCCATCGGCTGGGACGTCGCCGCACAGAATGGTCAGATGACGGGTGGCTTCGCGGCCAACGACACCGCCAAGCAGACCGCTCAGTCGCTGCTGGACCAGGGTGCTGACGTGCTGCTGCCCGTCGGTGGCCCCATCTACCAGTCGGCCGCTGCCGCCATGGCAGAGGGCGACGTCATGCTCGGCGTCGACTCCGACGTGGCTGTGTCCGACCCCTCGGTCGCCGACAAGGTGCTCGTCTCGATCATGAAGCGCATCGACGAGGCCGTGTACAGCTCGGTCAAGGAAGCTGCTGCCGGCAACGTGGACGTGACCCCCTACCTGGGCACGCTCGAGAACGATGGCGTCGGTCTCTCCAGCTTCCACGACTTCGAGTCGAAGCTGCCGGCCGGTCTCACCGACAAGCTGGACGCCCTGAAGAAGGACATCATCGACGGCAAGATCACGGTCACCTCGGTTTCTTCGCCGAAGGCCTGACCCACTCCCGGATGCGGCCGGGCGGAGTCCTCCGCCCGGCCGCATCTGCTGTCATCACCCCGGACAGGGCGTCTCTCCGAGACGCTCGCGCCCCGATCGCGCTCTGTCCTCTGAACCCGTGTCCTCGATAAGGTGCACCCATGAAGCTTGAGCTCCGCGGAATCACGAAGCGGTTCGGCAACCTCGTCGCCAACGACCACATCTCCCTGACCGTCCAGCCCGGTGAGATCCACGCGCTGCTCGGGGAGAACGGTGCCGGAAAATCCACCCTGATGAACGTCCTCTACGGCCTCTACCAGGCCGATGAGGGCGAGATCCTGCTGGACGACGTCGTCCAGAACTTCTCCGGCCCGGGCGACGCGATGTCGGCTGGCATCGGCATGGTGCACCAGCACTTCATGCTGATCCCGGTCTTCACGGTCGCCGAGAACGTGATGCTGGGTCACGAGCAGACCCACGGCCCCGGCATCCTCGACATCGAGGCTGCGCGCGAGCACGTGCGCACCGTGGCCGCGCGCTTCGGTTTCGAGATCGATCCGGATGCGATCGTGGAGGACCTGCCCGTCGGCGTCCAGCAGCGCGTCGAGATCATCAAAGCGCTCGCCCGCGATGCACGTGTCCTTGTCTTCGATGAGCCCACTGCCGTGCTCACGCCGCAGGAGACCGACGAGCTGATGGCGATCATGCGCCAGCTGCGTGAAGAGGGCACCGCGATCGTCTTCATCACCCACAAGCTGCGCGAGGTGCGCGAGGTGGCCGATCGGATCACCATCATCCGCCTCGGACGCGTGGTGGGGGAGGCATCGCCTACGGCCAGCAACACCGAGCTGGCGTCTCTCATGGTGGGGCGCGCGGTCGAGCTCACCGTGCACAAGAACGCACCGAACGTGCGACCCGGTGGACTGGTGGTCAGCGACCTGAGCGTGCAGCTTCCGTCAGGTCAGCTCGCCGTCGACCACATCAGCTTCGAGGTCCGCCCCGGGGAGGTCCTCGCCATCGCCGGAGTGCAGGGCAACGGACAGACCGAGCTGGTCGAAGCTCTCGTGGGCATGCAGAACCGGGTGACAGGTTCGGCTCGGCTGGGAGACATCGAGCTCGTGGGCAAGAACGTCCGTGCCGTGCTGGACGCGGGCGTCGGCTTTGTCCCGGAAGATCGCAACGAGGACGGACTGGTCGGCTCCTTCTCGGTCGCGGAGAACCTCATCCTGGATCGCTCCTCGGACCCGCAGTTCGCGTCCGCCGGCACCATCCGGCGCGGAGCGCTGGACGAGTTCGCTCGCGGCCGCATCGCAGAGTACGACATTCGCACGCAGGGACCGCAGACACCAGCGGCGGCGCTGTCCGGCGGCAACCAGCAGAAGGTCGTGATCGCGCGCGAACTGAGCCGTGAGCTCACACTCTTCATCGCATCGCAGCCCACGCGTGGCGTCGACGTCGGCTCGATCGAGTTCATCCACAAGCGCGTCGTTGAGACGCGTGATTCCGGCGTGCCCGTGATCGTCGTCTCGACTGAGCTCGACGAAGTCACCGCGCTCGCTGACAAGATCGCGGTCATGTATCGCGGACAGATCATGGGCATCGTCCCCGCGGACACCCCGCGCGACGTGCTCGGCCTCCTGATGGCGGGAGAGAAGGCAGCATGAACGAGAAGAACAGCGGATCAGACGACCCGCTCAAGGCGGCCGGCCCGACGGCTGCCGCCGAGGCGGTCGCAGCCGAGAAGACCATCACCACCGAGGTGGCGAGTACGGCCGGTGCTCTCGCCGCCCAGGGCGAGCCGAGCCGGAACATCCAGAACATCCCGGTGCCCAAGGGCAACGCCGTCATGCGGGAGATTCTGCGCGGCAGCGTCGTGACGACGCTGTTCGCGATCGTCGCGGCGTTCATCATCGGCGGCATCCTGATCGCCGCCACCGACCCCGACGTGCAGAAGGCCTCCGGCTACTTCTTCAGCCGACCGATGGACACGATCTCCGCCATCTGGCAGGCCGTCTCCAACGGATACTGGGCCCTGTTCCGTGGCTCGATCTTCGATCCTGAGGCCGCCAACTTCGTCCGGATGATCCGGCCGCTGACCAATACACTCGGCTTCGCGGTTCCGCTGATCCTCGCCGGTCTCGGTGTCGGTCTCGCCTTCCGCGTCGGCCTGTTCAACATCGGTGCGCAGGGCCAGATGCTCATCGCCGGAGTCTTCGCGGGCTTCCTGTCATTCCAGATGTCGATGCCGCTGTGGCTGCACATCCCCTTCACCATCCTGGTCGCCGCCCTCGGTGGCGCGGCGTGGGCCGGAATCGCCGGCTTCCTCAAGGCACGCACCGGTGCGCATGAGGTGATCCTCACGATCATGCTGAACTGGATCGCCCTCAACCTCGTCGGCTTCCTGGTACGTACGCCCGGCCTGCAGAAGCCCGGTTCTAACCAGTCGCAGTCGGTCGCGACTCCCGAGAGCGCACAGCTGCCGCAGCTGGCGGGCCCGCAGTTCCCCGGTCTGAACCTCGGCCTCATCGTCGTGATCATCCTGACCGTGGTCGTCTGGTGGCTGATGGAGCGCTCGAGCCTCGGGTTCCGCATGCGTGCCGTGGGTGAGAACCCGCACGCGGCGCGTGCAGCCGGCATCAGCGTTGACCGCATGTACATCTACGCGATGATGTTCGCCGGTGCGCTCGCGGGAATCGCGGGTGCGTACCAGGTGACGGCGGTCACGACCTCCGGCTTTGACAATCGCCTCGACGCGGGCGTCGGATTCGACGCGATCACCGTGGCGCTGCTCGGACGCAGCCGCGCCGGCGGCGTATTCGCCGCGGGTCTGCTGTTCGGTGCCCTCAAGGCCGGATCCTTCGCGATGAGCGGTCAGGGCATCCCGTCCGAGATCGTCGTGGTCGTCCAGTCGATCATCGTGCTCTTCATCGCGGCCCCGCCGCTGGTGCGCACGATCTTCTTCCTCCCCAAGAGTGACGCGGAGATCGTCGCGAAGCTCAAGGCCAAGGCAGCCAAGAAGGCGGCCAAGACGAAGGCGGTGGCGGCATGACCGTGGCTGACATCCAGACGCCCGCGCCCGCGGCGACGGCGGACATCAAGACGCCGCTGAAGCTGAAGGTGCCGGTCTCGCTGACCGCTGCGTTCGCGCTGCTTGCTCTGCTGCTTCTGCTCGCGCCGCGGCACGGCGACGCGATCTTCAACCTCGACCCGAACTCGTCCCAGAAGATTCCCATCGTCCTTGGCGATCTCCCGATTCCCGCCGACGCCACGATCGTCGTCTGCATGGTGGTGCTCGCGCTGCTCGCGGCATGGTCCTGGGTGGCAACAGTGCTCCGACGCAAGGCGGGCGCGTGGGTGCCTGTCGTGTTCGGCGTCCTCGGCGTCTTCGTCTTCGTGACGTGGGCCGCCGCCGGCGCCAGCGGCAAGGTTCCCGTCGTGGGCCTGCTCTCGGGTGCGCTGTCCCTCGCGGTTCCGCTCGTGTTCGGTGCCCTCGGCGGCATCATCGGTGAGCGCGTGGGTGTCGTCAACGTGGCGATCGAGGCCCAGTTCCTCCTGGGCGCGTTCATGGCCGCGATCACCTCGTCCATCACCCACAACCCGTACGTCGGGCTGATCGGCGCGATGATCGGTGGCATGCTGGTCGCCTTCGTGCTGGCCGCATTCGCGATCAAGTACCTGGTGGAGCAGGTGATCATCGGTGTCGTGCTCAATGGTCTGGTGCTGGGACTCACGAGCTTCCTGTACCAGATCGTGCTCGTGCCGAACGCTCCCACCCTGAACACCCCGGCGCAGTTCGGCACCCTGCCGATCCCGGGGCTGAGCCTCATCCCGGTCATCGGTCCGGTGCTGTTCAACCAGCCCTTCATCGTGTACCTGATGTACATCGTGGTGCCGCTCGTGGCCTTCAGCCTCTACCGCACCCGCTGGGGTCTGCGCGTTCGCGCCGTGGGTGAGTACCCGCGCGCGGCCGACACCGTGGGCATCAACGTCAACCGCGTCCGCTTCACCAACGTGGTGCTCGCCGGTGCGATCGCCGGTGTGGGTGGCGCGTACTTCACGCTCGCCTCGGTGCCTCTGTTCACGCAGAACATGACCAACGGTCTCGGCTTCATCGCCCTCGCCGCGGTCATCTTCGGTCGGTGGGACCCGATGCGCGCCACGTTCGCCGCGCTGCTGTTCGGCTTCGCGCAGAACCTGCAGAACACCTTCAGTGCGCTGCAGTCGCCGGTGCCGAAGGAGTTCCTGCTGATGCTGCCGTACGTCGTGACGCTGATCGCGGTGGCCGGCTTCGTCGGCCGCATCAAGGGCCCGGCGGCATCGGGCAAGCCCTACATCAAGGGCTGACACATTTCCTAGCGCGCACGTGGGCCCAATTCGACCCGGATTGGGCCCATTTGCGCACAACGAACATCGTCGACGCGGCCACGAGTCGCAGGAGAGGAAGACATGGACATCGCCTGGGACGAGCTGCGAACAGCGGCCGTTGACGCCATGCAGAAGGCATATGTGCCGTACTCGCGATTCAAGGTCGGCGCTGCCGCCCTTGTCACGGACGGCCGCATCGTATCGGGCTGCAACGTGGAGAACGCCTCCTACGGCGTGACCCTCTGCGCCGAGTGCGGCCTGGTATCGGCACTGCACATGTCCGGTGGCGGCCAGCTGGTGGCTTTCGTGTGCGTGGACGGTGAGGGACGCACGCTGATGCCGTGTGGCCGCTGCCGTCAGCTGCTGTTCGAGCACGCCGTTCCCGGCATGCTGCTGGAGACCGTGTCGGGCATCCGCACGATCGATGAGGTCCTGCCGGACGCGTTCGGACCCCGCAACCTCGAGGAGGCCGCACGATGAGCCTGGAGCCGTTCGCCGCCGTCGACGTCATCGCAGCCAAGCGCGATCGCCACGCCGTCCCCGAAGACGCCCTGCGCTGGATGATCGACGCCTACACGCGAGGCTACGTGTCCGATGCTCAGATGTCCGCGTTCGCGATGGCCATCTTCCTCAACGGCATGAGCCGCGATGAGATCCGAATCATGACGGAGGCGATGATCGCCTCGGGTGAGCGGATGAGCTTCGACGGACTCGGCAAGACGACGGTCGACAAGCACTCCACGGGCGGCGTGGGCGACAAGATCACCCTGCCGCTGGCTCCGCTCGTGGCCGCCTTCGGCGTCGCCGTGCCGCAGCTGTCGGGTCGTGGTCTCGGCCACACCGGCGGCACCCTCGACAAGCTCGAGTCGATCCCGGGCTGGCGAGCCGCCCTCTCGAACGAGGAGATCTTCGCTCAGCTGCGTGGCGACGCTGGCGCGGTCATCTGCGCTGCCGGCACGGGGCTGGCCCCTGCCGACAAGAAGCTGTACGCGCTGCGTGACGTGACCGGCACCGTGCAGGCCATCCCGCTGATCGCCTCGTCGATCATGTCGAAGAAGATCGCCGAGGGAACCAGTGCTCTGGTGCTGGACGTGAAGTTCGGCTCTGGCGCCTTCATGCAGGACATCGACCGCGCGCGGGAGCTGGCGGAGACGATGGTGGCGCTGGGAACCGACTCCGGGGTCTCGACCACCGCGCTGCTCACCGATATGAACGTGCCGCTCGGACTCGCGATCGGAAACGCCAACGAGGTGCGCGAGTCGGTGGAGGTGCTCGCCGGCGGCGGCCCCGCCGACGTCGTGGAGCTCACCCTCGCTCTCGCTCGCGAGATGCTGGCGCTGGCCGGCCAGTCCGACGCCGATGTCGAGGCGGCACTCGCCGACGGACGCGCGATGGATCACTGGCGCACCATGATCATCGCGCAGGGCGGCAACCCGGATGCGGCGCTGCCGGTGGCGCGGGAGACGCACACCGTCACCGCTCCGCGAGACGGATTCATCACCCGCATGGAGGCGCTGCCGTTCGGCGTGGGCGCCTGGCGGCTCGGTGCGGGCCGCGCCCGCGCGGAGGACGCCGTGGTGCACGCGGCAGGGATCGATCTGCACGTGAAGCCGGGCGATGCTGTTCGCGCGGGGGATCCGATCTTCACGCTCTCCGCCGAAGACGAGGCACGTTTCGCGGGTGCCCTCGCGTCGGTGGACGGCGCATGGGAGGTCGGCGACACCGCTCCCGAGCGCTCTCCGATCGTGCGCGAGCGCATCACGGCTTGATCCGATGCCTCACGCACCCGCGAAATCGGGTGCGTGAGGCGCGGCACGCAACTTCTGGCCCGACATGATTCGCGCGTCGGGACGCTGGAGCGCGTCGGCGCGCTGGGTGCGTCCGCGGCGCGCCCGTGACAACCAGCCCGCTCGTATCCCGCGGCGGCACCGCGTAGTCTGCGAGTGCCTCTCTTTCGCCCCGTCCCTTCGGAGGAAACATGTCCATCGACGCCCACGGCGACGTCCGCATCGACGGTGTCTCGCTGCGCAGCCTGCCCAAGGTCTCGCTCCACGATCACCTGGACGGCGCGATCCGCCCCGAGACGGTGGTGGAGCTGGCGGCGGCGGCCGGCATCGAGCTGCCCGCCGCCGATGCCGACGGTCTGGTGGCGTGGATGCTGCAGCGCACGCAGTCCGGGTCCCTGGAGGAGTACCTGACGGCGTTCGAGCCGGTGCTGGCCGTGCTGCAGACCCGTGAGGCGCTGACCCGTGTCGCACGCGAGTACGTCGAAGACCTGGTCGCGGACGGCGTGGTGTACGGCGAGGTGCGGTGGGCACCCGAGCTGCACATCGCCGGCGGACTGACGATGGCGGAAGCCGTGGATGCGGTTCAGGACGGGCTGGAGCAGGGCGAAGACGACGCGGACGACAATGACGCGGAGATCCGTGTCACCCAGATCCTGTCGGCGATCCGCGGCGGCGCGTACGTGCGCGAGGTTGCGGAGCTTGCCGTCGCGTCGCGTGACGCCGGTGTCGTCGCGTTCGACATCGCGGGCGCCGAGGACGGCAACCCCGCATCGGAGTACGCCGACGTGTTCGCCTACCTGGCGGGGGAGTTCCTCCCGGTGACGGTGCATGCGGGCGAGGGCGCGGGAGTGGACTCGATCCGCTCCGCGCTGATCGACGGCCGTGCCCTGCGCCTCGGCCACGGCACCCGGATCGCCGAGGACCTCAGCATCGTGGACCGCGCCGACGACGAGGTGCGCGTGCAGTTCGGCACCGTGGCGCGCTGGGTGCGCGATCGCGAGATCCCGCTGGAGCTGTCGCCGTCGTCCAATCTGCAGACCGGTGCCATCGAGGCCTGGGGCGACCAGATCGCCGACCACCCGTTCGACCTGCTGTTCCAGCTCGGCTTCGCCGTCACTGTGAACGCTGACAACCGCACCATGAGCCGCACTTCCCTCACACGCGAGCTGGCGCTGCTCGCCGAGGCGTTCGGCTACGGCCTGGAGGACATCGAGTCGTTCCAGCTCAACGCCGCGGCCGCCGCATTCTTGTCGGTGGAAGAGCGCGAGGAGCTCATCGAGCTGATCGGCGAGGGCTTCGCCCGCTGAGAACCGGTGATGGGTGACCGCACCGCTGTGCGGTCACCCATGCATCTTCAGAACGCGCTGGCGTCCTGGCTCGCCAACCACGCCAGGATCTTCCGGTTCGCCTCTTCGGGGCGCTCCTGGTGAACCCAGTGGCCGGTGTCGAGGCTGGTCTCCGTGACGCGGGGGACAAGGGAGGCGAGACCCTCGGCTCGCATGACGGTGTCGCGGTCGCCATAGATCATCAGCGCGGGCTGGTGGATGATCGGGTCGGCTTCTGCGAGCTGATCCCAGTCGCGATTCAGGTTGCGATACCAGTTGATCCCGCCGGTGAACCCGGAGGTCGCGAACGCGGCGATGTAGACGCCCAGGTCGCTCTCCGTCAGCAGCGGCTCACCGAGCGGAGCGTCGGTCTGGGCGATCCTGATCAGCTCCATCCCCGGCTCCGGCGGCAGGAGAGGCGCATTCCGGCGATACAGATTGGTGAGGAATCGAGCCGGGTCCGCATCGAACACGGCGGCGGCGACACCGGGCTGCTTGTTGAAGTGGACGAAGTAGTACTCGCTGCCGAGCACCGCCTCCATGAAGTCCAGCCACGGCATCTCGCCGCGCGCGAGGTAGGGCATGCTGAGCGCGATCACGCGGTTGACCCGCTGCGGGTGCAGCACCGTGAGGCTCCACACCACGAAGGCGCCCCAGTCGTGACCGATGAAGGTGGCGTCGTCGTAGCCGTAGTGATCCAGGAGAGCCACGAGATCCCCGGTGAGGTGCTCGATGTCGTAGGCGACGACCTCCTCGGGACGTGAGGAGTTGCCGTAGCCGCGCTGGTTGGGGGCGATCACGTGATAGCCGGCCGCGACGAGAGCCGGCACCTGGTTTCGCCACGTGTAGGCCAGATCGGGGAAGCCATGGCACAGCACGATGGGCCGCCCGGCATTGTGCTGACCCGCCTCGAACACCTCCAACTCGACGCCGTTGACGGCGATGATCGTGGGCTCGGGAAAGGACGTCAGTGATTCAGAGTTCATGATTCCACGCTAGGGAGCTAAATAGGCCACAGTGTGACCGGTTAAGAAGCGAGAATGAGGATATGCGATCCGATCGGTTGGTGGCCATCCTCCTCATGCTGCAGCGACGCGAGCAGGTCACCGCCGCGGAAGTCGCCGCGGAGCTGGAGATCTCCGAGCGCACCGCGCGGCGGGATCTCGATGCCCTCGGCATGGCAGGGATCCCGGTGTACTCGGTCCAGGGTCGCGGCGGGGGGTGGCGCCTGCTGGGCGGTGCCCGCATCGATCTGTCGGGCCTCACCGCGCAGGAAGCGCAGGCGCTGTTCGTGGTGGCGGGGCCGGCCGCGGCGACGACGCCCGAGGTCAAGGCGGCGCTTCGCAAGCTGGTCCGCGCTCTGCCGGAGGGTTTTCGTGATCACGCGGAGGCGGCCGCGTCATCGCTTGTCCTCGACTCCTGGCGACGCGGTGCGGGACACGTCGAGAACCGCCCACCGCGCTTCGTGGACCTCTTGCAGAACGCCGTGATCCAGCGCGTCCAGGTGAGGCTCGGCTATGTCAATGCGGCCGGCCACGAAAGCAAGCGCCTCGTGCATCCGCTGGGGATCGTGTCGACCGGCGCGTCCTGGTACCTGATCGCAGGGACCGACGTCGGACAGCGGACCTTCCGCATCGACAGGGTCACCGCGGCCACCGCGACCGCCGATCCCGTCGTTCGCCCCGCGGACTTCGACCTCACCGACAGCTGGCGCCAGGTCACCGAGGACGCCCAACGCTGGAAGGCGCCGGTGGAGGTGCGCGGGACGTGCGCGAAGGAGGGTATCGACTTTCTGCGCACCGCACTGGGGGACAACCTCAGCCTCGGCGCGGTCGATGCCGCTGGCCGGGTCGCTGTCACGATCCACGGACCCAGCGAGTACGGACTCGCCGGGCATCTGGCCGGACTCGTGGAGTGGCTCGACATCGCCAGCCCGCCAGGGGTTCGGGAGCACCTCGCGAAGATCGGCGCGGCGCTGGGGGAGCGCTATGGTTCGGACGAGGGCGTGCGGCGGGCGACGCCGGGATGCGTGGCGAGGTACGCGTCGAACGCCTCGGACGATGTCTTCGACGGGGTGTAGCCGAATTCTCGCTTCAGTGCGTCGTTGGCGAGCACAGGGCGGTACCGCAGGAAGCGCACCTGCTCCGGTCCCCACGGCACCAGTTTCAGTGCCCGGCCGATGCGCAGGCCGAGACCGAGGACCGGCGCGGGAATCGTGAGAAGCGGCTTCCCGAGTCGGCGGGCCAGCTCGGGCACGGTGAGCGCACCGTCGCCGGCCACGTTGTAGATCCCGGCGGGTCCGTCGGTCGCCGCTCGCGCCATCGCGCCGGCCACATCATCGACCCAGACGAACACGAAGGGGGAGTCGGCGCCGGCGATGCGGAGGATGCGCTTGCCGTCCCACATCGCGGTGATCTGGTTGCGCACCGTCGGTCCGAGGATCGTCCCGATGCGGAAGATCACCTGCTCCAGTTCCGGATGCTCGCCGCGCGCACCGGCGAGCATCTCCTCGACGAGGCGCTTGTGCCGCGAGTAGCTGAACTCGTCGTTGCCGCGGATCGCGTCCGTCTCGCGCAGCCAGGCGGGATTGTCGGCGTGATATCCGTAGGCGGCACCGGAGCTGGACACGACAAGGCGCCGCACGCCCGCCGCGATGCAGGCATTCAGCACGTTGCGGGAGCCCTCCACGTCCACCCGATACTCGATGGCGACATCGCCGCCGGGGTTCACGATCGCTGCGAGGTGCACCACCACGTCGATGTCATGCTCGCGCAGCAGGGGTTCGAGCGCCTGCGGATCGGTGACGTCGCAGATGGCTTCGATGACCCCGTCGCGCGCGGGTGTGCGGGCAGCGACATCGGCGGACACGACGACGTCGACATCCTCCCGCGCGCGCAGAGCGGACACGACATGTGAGCCGAGGAATCCGCTGCCGCCCGTCACGAGCACGCGCGTGCCGGTCATGATTCCGGCTCCGCGATGCTGCGTCCGGACGCGTCTCCCCGCGGCGAACCCGTGCGCACCCTCGTACGCCAGGCCCACAGCGACGACACGATGAGGCCGGCGATGATGTCCCAGATTCCCCACCATCCCGCCACGATCGCCATACCGCCGAGGCCGCCGAAGAACGTGAACACCAGCCCGAGACCGAGGCCCGCGTTGCGGATGCCCACCTCGAACGTCATCGCCTTGCGCTCGCGGGTGCCGAGCCCACCCAGCACGGCGGTGCCGTAGCCGAGTCCGAGCGCCACCGCATCATGCACGGTGACCACGATCACCAGCAGCCCGAGCACGGACACGAAGATCGCCCAGTTTCCGATCAGCGCCACGGCGATGAAAGCGACGAGTGCGATGAGACTGAACCAGTGCACGATGGGGTGTGCTCGCTTGGCGAAGCCGGGCAGCTTCGCGCGCAACAGCAGGCCGAGACCGAAGGGCACACCCACGATGAGCAGGATCTCCAGCAGCATCTGCCAGGGGTTCAGCGTGACGGCCTCGAGGATGCCGCGGGTGCGTGGGTTCAGCGAGCCCCAGAACGCGATCGAGAGCGGCATCGCGAAGATGTAGAGCACGTTGCCGACGGCGGTCATCGATACCGACAGCGCGACGTTGCCGCCGGATCGATGTGTGAGCACCTGCGAGATGTTGCCGGGAGGGCAGCAGGCCACGAGGATCATTCCGAGAGCCATGGAGTTCGTCACCGGAAGCACGAACGTGAGCCCGAACGTCACCACGGGCAGCAGGAGGAGCTGGGCGAGGATCGCGATGATGAACGGCTTGGGGTGCTTGAGGACCACCCGGAAATCGCTGGGTGCGGTGTCCAGCGCGATGCCGAGCATGATGAGGCCCAGCACGACGTTGAGGGCGAGCAGCGATCCGGGCGTCACCTGGATCGCATCGATGACGTCGGGATTCATGCCGCACCCGCCTTCCGCAGAATGCTCATCTCGCGACCGCCTTCCGACGGCGGATTGAGCGTCGCTTCTGAGTCCCGGGGGCATGGGCCACGACGAGCGAGTCTACCGCGTCGCGCACGGCGGCGCGGTAGGCGTCCTTGTTCACGTAGTACGACATGCGCTCCAGGCCCAGGTACTTGTAGCCGCCCGTGGTGTCGGGCCAGCGTTCTTCGTTCACGCGGTGCCGGAAGTCGGCGGCGCGTGCGGGATGCACGTGCGTCGCGCGCAGGTACGCGGCGATCAGCTCGGCCTGCTCGTAGCGGCCCTGCCAGCCGATGCCGGACGCCTCGATCATGCCCATGACGTAGAGGCCCGAGAAGTCGGACGGGAAGATGTTGAGGAACAGATCGGGCGAGGCGCCGCGCCAGTGCAGCGCCTCGCGATCGACGAACGGGTAGTCCAACGTGTAGCCGGTGGCGAGGAGGACCAGGTCGTAGTCATCCGACGAGCCATCGCGGAACCGGACCGTGTGGCCGTCGAATCGATCGATATCGGGACGGATGCGCAGATCGCCCTGGCCGAGATGGTTCAGGATCAGCGTGTTGACGATCGGGTGCGATTCGTAGATCTTGTAGTCCGGTTTCGGGAATCCGAAGCGCACCGGGTCGCCGGTGAAGGCCTGCAGCACGCGCTTGTCGATGAACTGCTTGATCGGCGCGGGCAGCGGTCGCCCCTGATTCAGGGTGTCTGACGGGCGCCCGAACAGATAGCGGGGGACGAAGTAGTAGCCGCGACGCACGCTCATGTCGACGGAGGCCGCGTGATGCACCGCGTCGACGGCGATATCGCACCCGGAGTTTCCGGCGCCGATGATCAGCACGCGTTTTCCGTCGAGCTGGCTGGCGCTCTTGTACTGGCTGGTGTGCATCAGTTCGCCGCTGAACTCACCGGTGAACGTCGGGATGTTGGGGTGCGCGAGGGTGCCGTTCGCGAGGATCACGCCGGCGTGGCGCCGCTCGGTGGTGCCGTCCGGCCCCTCCGAGACCACCAGCCAGCCGGACGCGTCCTTGCGGACCGACACCACCATGGTGTCGAAGTGGAACTGCGGCGTCAGCGCGAACGTGTCGGCGTAGTCCTGGAAGTACTGCCGCATCACGCGGTGTCCCGGGTAGTCGGCGGTGTCGGGGAGCGGGAACTCGCGGAACTGCGTGGTGGTGCGCGAGGAGATCAGGTGCGCGGACTCGTACATCGTCGATCGCGGGTTGTCGATGTCCCAGAGCCCTCCCACACCAGAGGAGGATTCGTAGCCCTCGAAGGGGAGGCCGGCGACCTGCAGGGCCCGGGCCGCGGCCAAGCCGCTGGGACCTGCGCCGATGATGGCATACGTGGATCGTTCCACGGGTACTCCGTACGTCTTCGTTGCGGATGTGACCGGGTGGTCTGTTTCGGGTGTGCCGCGCTCGCTCAGGAAACGAGGGCGACGATGCCTCGCACGAACACGACGATTGTGCCGAGCCAGGCGAAGCCGAGCATACCCTGTCGCGCGATTCGCGCAGGGACGAATCGCACCAGGAGGGATCCGACCCGGTTAGGCGAGCGTGTGGAGAAGTCCCTGGACGAGGACGGCGAACGAGGCGGCGATCACGGGGTCTCCGCCGGCCGCGCGAGCAGCGAGCTGCGCGATGTGTCCTTCGGGTGTAGAAGCGTGCTCGTGGTACAGCTCGATCGCCTGCGCGGAGGCATCGTGGGCATAGCTGTCGATGCGATGGAGGGCGAACCCCGCGACAAGTGCGGCGGTTTCGACGGCCTGAAAGATGCGGAACGCGTCGAGGGCGTCCTTCTCCTTCAGCCGATCCGGCTGCCGCTCAGCCTGACCGAGGCGTTCGCCGATCTTTATGGCCTTGGCCGTCAACAACGCCGCCGGGCCCGCGACTCGCAAGTCAAATCGGCGGAGATCCTGGGGATCGAGCGCCGCGATGGCCACTGTGGTGTTGTCGACGAGGGCGGCTTCGAGACCCGGAGCAATGCGTGCGGTTAGCTTCTCATGCGGGGGCAAGCGAGCACCGCGTGCGCTGGGTCGCATGGTGCCGGACTGGTGGGGGACCACCATGATGTCGACGGCGATGTCCGTGGCATCCACCCAATGACCGGGGTTGGGGCCGGGTGTGAAACCTGCAGCCCGCAGGAGACTGCCGACCTCCGGGGCATCATCCAGGAGAGCGGCATCGACGGCGAGATCCGCATCGGTGGTCAGCAGCGGGACGATGAAGTCCGCGTCTCCCGTATGGTGATAGACCGCCTGGGCACCGACCAGCACGAGGCTGTCCAGATGGGGCTCCAGCGCTGTGAGGGCGTCGAGAAGCACTCGCCGGGCGGCGACGTACTCCGGGGCCATCATCGTCAGCTCTCCCAACCGGGGAGCGAGTCCATGAGCTGGGTGGCCTCCGCATCTCCGCGTCCCGGCAACGTGAGGAGATCGGCGAGGACCAGGGGCATGGGCGCAATGTCGCTGTCGAGGATTCCGGCGTCCTGAGGGACGGCGACCATGACGTTGGCGGTCGCGCGATCTGCCGGTACGAGTGTGAGTTCCCTGGCGAGCGCGGCGGGATCCGCGCTGTACATCGATGCCAGACGCAGGGGCACGATGGAGGTCGACCGGTCTGGCAGGAGCTTGTGCGCAGCGGCCGAGCCAGTGAGCGTAACCGGACTGGTCGTCTCGCCGAGACGAGAAAGCGTGCGTTCGATGCCGCGCGGTGCCAGATAGGAGCCGACGAACGGATTGGTCTTGGCGAACGCGTAGTCCTGTGTCCATCGGACAATGAGCGCGCGCCGACGAACCGCGATGATCGCAGTTCGTGTGGGGCGGTCGATGATGCCCTCTGCGGTCAGCGTGGGAAGCAGTTTGGACACCGAGCCGGGCGACACTCGGGCAGCCATCGCGAGGTCGCGGACCCCGATCGGAATATCACTGACAGCGAGGGTGCGTATGATGCGGCTGGCGGCGATCCCATTCAGCCGGGTGATCGAGGCGGGAGCCGTAGGCTGAGGTGCCCGATCAGCTCCGCGACCGGTGAGAAGCACGAGCGGTGATTCGGACACGAGACGAAGCCACCCGGTGCCATCGGCGTAGCTGATGTTCTCAGCATCGAGCGCTTCGCGCAGAGAAGGGCCGAGATAGCTTGACACGTACACTAGCGGCAGGGTTCCACCTCGCCGCTCTCGCAGCTGCGCCATGACGGCACTCACCGAGCCGCCGGAGAGCTTCATCTCCATCGCGAACCTTGCTCTTTCGCCCGAGGGACTGGTGATGGTCAGTAGTACGTCTGCGCGCGCGTCCGCCAGTCCGGGGTCCGTCGTCAGACTCCATCCTGCGGGCAGGAGGCGCTCGACGGTGTGGGTCACCGTGGTCACGAGTGTTTCTCCAATTGGCGCGTTTCTCGACATGGGAAACAGGCTAATTTAGGAAACAAATTCGGTCAAGGTCGGCAACTTTCACGTGAGTTCTGACGCAGATGACGGCCGCAGGTGTGCCGCGCTCGCTCAGGAAACGAGGGCGACGATGCCCCGCACGAACACGACGATTGTGCCGAGCCAGGCGAAGCCGAGCATACCCTGTCGCGCGATTCGCGCAGGGACGAATCGCACCAGGAGAGATCCGACCACGATGCCGGCGGCGGTGGCGATCCCGCCCCACACGAGATCGATGGTCGGCACCGGTGGTATGCCACGAAACAGCACGGCTAGTGCGCTCAGCCCCACGAACACCGCCTGGACGCTGGCGGCGAAGGAGCGCTGCTCCCATCCAGTCGCCACAGCGTAGGCGCCGAGCACCGGTCCGGACATGCCGCTCGCGACATGCAGCGCTCCGGCGGAGGCTCCGGCTGTGATGGTGCCTGAGCGGCCGTGGTACAGCCGGGAGAAGCCCGGGATGCGGCTCGCGGTGAGAGCGAAGGCGGCAAGGGCGGCGATCAGGAGCAGCATCGCCGGTTCGGGCAGGAGTCGCACCGCCCAGGCCGCGAGCGGCGCGATGATCGCGGCGGGCAGCAGCAGCCAGAGCACCCGCCGCCACACGATCTGCCTCCACACCAGGGGGAGAGCGGCAAGCGAGGCGACGAGGGCGAGGAACACGCTCATCGCCGTGCCGGTGTATGCCCCGTAGATCAGGATGACCGGCCCGGTGAGCACGAGCACGAACCCGAGCCCGGTGATCCGCTGGATGATGGCGGCGACGATCGCGGCGCACGCGAGCAGGAGCGGGGTCAGCACGTCCGCCACTCTATGCGACCCCATCAACCGCGAGACTTCCGTCTGTGGGCGAGAATCACCGCAATGCGGCAATTGTCGCCCACAGACTGAAGTCTCGCGGTCAGTGGGTTGCGGGTCAGTGGGTTGCGGTGAGGCGGGTGGCGATCACGGCGGCGACGTCGTCGAACAGTGGGTGCTCGGGATCCAGACCCGTGATCTCGCGGGTGAGAGCGGGGGCATCGGCGGAGCCACGCAGCAGCTCCTGCAACTGCACCGCCTGCTCGTCGGCGGCATCGGAGAACTCCAGGGCCGCGCTCACCGCGCCGAGCAGCGCGGCGGTGGACAGCCCGCGCTCGGCAGCTTCGGCGGCAGGACCGATGAAGCGCTCGTGACGGCTGAGCTTGCGCAGCGGCTGACGCCCGACGCGCCACACCGTGTCGGGCAGCATGGGGTTGCGGAATCGGTTCAGGATCGTCGCCCGATACTCGGCGAGGCTCTCGGCGGAGAGCGCGTGCTTGGCCTCCAGCACCGCGGACGTCTCCTCAAGCGCGCGGGCGACCCCGTCCTCGACCGTCGTGATCGCCAGCGCATCGGCGATGCTCTCCGCGCCCGCGACGGCACCGAGGTAGGCGGTGGCGGCATGACCCGTGTTCACCGTGAACAGCTTGCGCTCGATGTAGGGCGCGAGATCGTCGACGAAGTGCGCACCCGGGATGTTCGGCAGATCGTCACCGAACGGACGTCGCTCGATGGCCCACTCGAAGAACGGCTCGACGGTCACATCGATGCCCTCGCCCGGAGCCTGGGCGGGCACGATCCGATCCACCGCGGTGTTCGCGAACACCGCGCGGTGCGACAGCTCCCGCCACTCCGCGCCCGCCCGCTCCACGATCGCCTCGCGCAGCGTGTCGGTGGCGCCGATCGCGTTCTCGCAGGCCATGACCTGCAGCGGTGCGGCGCTCTCATCGCGCTGGCGCAGGCCGTCGAGGATGTTGGCCGCCACGAACTTCAGCACCGTGGGGCCGACGGCGGTCGTGACGATCGCCGCTGCGGCGATCTCACGCGCAAGCTCCGATGGGTTGCTGGCGCTGTCGATGGCGCGGAATCCGGTGACCACGCGATCGACGCCGCCCGGACCCGCCTCGTGCACCGTGTACTCGTCGGCGGCGTTGATCGCGTCGACGAGGGCCGTGGCCACGTCGCTGAACACCAGTTCGTAGCCGCCATCGTGCAACAGCCACCCGACGAAACCGCGCCCGATGTTTCCGGCACCGAAATGGACGGCGATGGGCGCGCTCATGCCTCGTTCACCGTGGCGACCAGGTCGAACAGCTCCTCGGGCGTGGCCGCCGCCTTCAGTCGTGCCAGATCGTCCTCGTCGGAGAACAGGATGGCGATGCGACCGAGGATCTCCAGGTGCTCATCGCCCTTGCCCGCGATGCCCACGACGAAGCTGACGGGCTCTCCGCCCCAGTCCACGCCGTCGTCATAGCGCACCAGCGAGAGGCCGGACTCCAGGATGGTGTCCTTGGTCTCGTTGGTGCCGTGCGGGATGGCGAGCTCGTTGCCCATGTAGGTGGAGACTGTCGCCTCGCGCAGCTGCATCGCGGCGAAATAGCCATCGGTGACCGCGCCCGCCGCGACGAGGAGGTCGGCGGCCTCTTTCATCGCGGCCTCCTGCGTTGTGCCGTTTGCGTGGATGCGGACGGATTCGAGACGGAGGATCGACTGGGACATTGTGTTCCCTTCCACGGGGTGTTTCTACGGTGTGTTCTGGTGCGGGGAGGGAGCGGTCCGACGGTCTCGGACCGCTCCCGGAGATGATGCTTAGGAAGCATCCTCCTGCTGTCTGCGAACGCGGTCCACGACCTCGTCGTATCTCGGCGAGTTCATGAAGTTGTCGACGGAGACATGCACGGCGTTCGGGTTCTTGTCCGTGGCGCGCTGGGTGAGCTGCGCCTGCGTGACGATGAGATCCTCGGTGCCGTCGAGGTTCGCGATGGCCTTGTTGGTCACCGTCACACCCTCGACGCCTGCCTTCTTGAACTTGTTGCGCAGCACGCTCGCTCCCATGGCGGAAGAGCCCATGCCGGCATCGCACGCGAACACGATGTTCTTCAGTTCGCGCTCGTCGACGGCACCGGCAGCCGTGGCCGCCTGCGTCTGGGCGACTTCGCCCGCCGCGTTGGAGGCCGCGAGGCCGCCGAGCACGGACGAGCCCTTGCCCTTGTTCGCCTCGGTCTGCGCGACGGCGGCTGCCAGGTCACCGGCGTTCTCCGTCGCGAGATCCTTCTTGCGGCTGGCCCGCAGGATGATCGCGGCGATGACGAACGAGACGGTGGCTGCGAGCAGCACCGAGAGGATCACGCCCAGGTAGCTGTCCTTCGACGTGGCGGCAAGGACCGCGAAGATGGACCCCGGAGCGGCGGGAGCCACCAGGCCGGAGTTGAACAGCACGTTCGTTGCGACACCCGTCGCGCCACCGGCGATCGCGGCGAGGATCACCATGGGCTTCATGAGCACGTACGGGAAGTAGATCTCGTGGATGCCGCCGAAGAACTGGATGATGATGGCGCCAGGAGCCGATGCCTTCGCCGCACCGATGCCGAAGAACGTGAACGCCAGCAGGACGCCCAGACCCGGACCGGGGTTCGCCTCGATCAGGTACAGGTAGGACTTGCCCTGCTCGATGACCTGCTGGGTGGCCAGCGGCGTGAACACACCGTGATTGATGGCGTTGTTGAGGAACAGCACCTTGGCCGGCTCCACGATGATCGACAGCAGCGGCAGGATGCCGAGCTCCACCATCCACTTGACCACCGCACCCAGCGTGTTGCTGATGAGCTGCATGATCGGGCCGAAGCCGAAGAAGCCCAGCAGTGCGAGGAAGAAGCCGAGGATGCCCGCCGAGTAGTTGTTGACAAGCATCTCGAAGCCGGGCCGGATCTTGCCCTCCCAGAGCCGGTCCATGCGCTTGGTGAGCCAGCCCGCGAACGGACCCATCACCATCGCGCCGAGGAACATCGGGATGTCGGTGCCCACGATGACGCCCATGGTGGCGATGGTGGCCACCACGCCGCCACGCTCGCCGTAGACCATGCGGCCCGCGGTGTTCGCGATGAGCAGCGGGAGCAGATAGGTGATCATCGGACCGACGAGGCCCACGTACTGCTGGAAGGTGTTGCCGTCCTCGCCGACCGCGAGCTGGGTGCGCGAGCCCATCCAGCCGATCAGCGACTGGTCGCCGAATCCGCCGAAGATGTCGGCGACGGGATGCCAGCCGCCGAGCCAGCCGGTGGCGATGAACAGGGTGGTGATGAGGCCCCACGCGATGAACGCCGCGATGTTGGGCATGATCATGCCGGAGAGGAACGTGCCGAATCGCTGTACGGCGACGCGGGTTCCTCCTCGGCTCTGGGTCGGTGACGCCGTCGTCATGACTGATTCTCCTTTTCTGCTGCGGCTCGTGCCGCCGCTCGTGCGCCGGCCGCATCAGATGCGGCCAGTGCTGCTGCGGCGATGCGGCGCGCATCGTCCAGCGTGTGTCGGATGAGAGAGGCGCGGACATCGGCGAGGGCCGACGGCGCCATCGAGAGGCTGGTGGCTCCGAGGCCCACCAGGACCACGGCGAGCAGCGGGTCGGCGGCGGCCTCGCCGCAGATGCCCACGGGCTTGCCGAGTTCGGCACCCGCGGCGCCCACCGAGGCGATGAGACTCAGCACAGCGGGGTGCCACGGGCTCTGCAGATCTGCGACAGCACCCAGCAGCCGGTCGGCTGCCATCGTGTACTGCGTCAGGTCGTTGGTGCCGATGGAGGCGAACTCCGTGCGAGCGAGCACCCGATCGGCGATGAGGGCCGCTGCCGGGGTCTCGATCATCACGCCGGCCGTCTTCAGACCGTGCTCGTGGACGATCGCGGTGAAGTACTCCGTCTCCTCGACGGTGGCCACCATCGGGGCCATGACCCAGAGGTCGGCCTCGGTCACCGCGTCCGCTGCGGCGAGGGCGGTGAGCTGGTCGCGGAGGATCTGCTCGCTCGCGCGCAGGGCGCGGATGCCGCGGACGCCGAGAGCGGGGTTCTCCTCTGGGCTGTCATTGAGGAAGGACAGGGGCTTGTCGGCACCGGCATCCAGCGCGCGCACCACGACCTTGCGGCCGGGGAACGCCTCCAGCAGCTGTGTGTAGGAGGCCTGCTGTTCGGCGACCGACGGCGCGGTGTCCGCGGAGAGGAACAGGAACTCGGTGCGGAACAGGCCCACACCCTCCGCCCCCTTGGCGATGGCCTCGGCCGTACCGGCGGGAGAACCCAGATTGGCCAGCAGCGGCACCGCCGTGCCATCAGCGAGCGCTCCGGCGCTGAGCGGAGCCGTCGCCGCGGCGCGACGTGCCTCGGTCTTTGCGGCTGCTGCCGCCAGCTCGGCGTTCGTCGGCGACGTGATGACGGTGCCGGCCTCGGCATCGACAATCACCGTCTCGCCGTCGGCCAGCGATGCGGCACCGGTCACTCCCACGATGGCGGTGATGCCCTTCTCGCGCGCCAGGATCGCGGTGTGCGAGGTGGGGCCGCCGTCACTGGTGACGACCGCGAGGACGAGGTCCAGGTCCAGCAGCGCCGTGTCGGCGGGGGCGAGATCGCGGGCCACGAGCACGTACGGGTGACCGGGCTCCGGCAGGCCGGGAGCCGACACGCCGCGCAGCTGCGCGAGGACGCGCTGGGCGACATCGTCGAGGTCTGCCGCGCGCTCGCCCAGGTAACCGCCGGCTTCGGTGAGGAGGTCGCGGAAGGCCGCGAACGCGTCCACCACGGACCACTCGGCGGTGTTTCCGGCATCGATCCGCTCGTCCACCTGGTCGGCGAGCTCGGGGTCCTCGGCCATCATGGCCTGTGCCTCCAGCACGTCCTGCGCGGTGCCGCCGGCGCGTGCGCCGCGGCTCTCCAGCTCGCGGGCGACGACGTCCACGGCGGTGCGGAATCGTGTCTTTTCGGCCTCGGGAGCCTGCGTTGACGGCGTCTTCTCTGGTGCCGGCAGCGCATCGGCGATGCGGGCGACCGGTCCCTGGGCCACACCCAGGCCGATGCCCACTCCGATCAACTCAGCCATCGATCACTCCGCGTCGATGTCGCTGGCGAGCAGCGCCGCGAGGGAGTCGATCGCCTCGGCCGCACCGGGCGCCTCTGCGTCGGTGGAGAGCACGACCTCGTCGCCGTGCTCAGCGCCGAGCGAGATGACGCCGAGGATGCTGGCCGCGTTGGTGGCCTTGCCCTCGCCCTTCTGGATGGTGATCGGCAGGCCCAGCTCCTTCGCCGCCTGCGCGAACAGCTTCGCGGGGCGTGCGTGCAGGCCGTGCGAGGAGCCGACGGTGACGGTGCGCGTGATGGTGGTCATGTGATCCTCCGGAGGTGTCGTTCGAATGGAAATCAGGTCAGATCGCGCACGAGCGCGAGGGTCTTGGTGCCCGTGAGGTCTCGGAGGCAGTCCTCCGGCAGCACCTCAACACGGGCCGGTGCGAGCTGCGCTCTCGCCTCCTCGATCAGGTGCGAGAGGTGTGGGCCGATGAGGACCAGAGCCGCATCCGCGGCAGCGGCACGATCGGAATCGCTCGCGATGGAAGCCCCCCAGCTCCCGGCCCGAGCGGACAGCGGGAATCCGCCCTCCCGGGCTGCTCTTTCCAAGCGCTTGGCCACGAAGGTGCTGGAAGCACCCGCGCCGCACACGATCAGGATCCTCATCGACCCACCTCCTGATCTCATGGTCGTCCTCACATGCACCGGCCACAACCAGGGTGGTTTCCGCCCCCGAGGAAAATACTTTCCGCCCGACGAGGGCCGTCGGGCGCGTGTCGCGGGCTAGCATCGGGCAGGAGCGAGGACGCCCGGCGCGGGTGCTCGTTCACCCCGATGCGAGGCTCAGGAGGTGCGATGACCAGGCAGCGACAGGATCGGCTGGTCGACCTCCTCGTGCGCTCCGGATCCTGGCGCACGGCGGCAGATCTGGCCGACCGCCTCGGGGTCACCACCCGCAGCATCCGCTCTTATGTGGCCGCGGTGAACGAGCGCGTCGGCGGAGCAGACGCCATCGAATCCGGTGCGATGGGCTATCGCGTCCGACCCGATCGACTCGCGGCGATCCGCGACACGGCGGATGAGAACGTGCCGGACGTGCGCCGCCACGCCATCGGGCGCACCATCGTGCTGGCCGACGAGGGCGTCGATGTCTACGCGCTCGCGGACGAGCACTTCGTCAGCGAGGGAACGATCGAGGCCGACCTGGCCTGGGTTCGGGCGCGCGGGGTGGAGCGAGGTCTGCGCTGGGAGCGCCGCGGTCCGATCGTGGGATTCGTGGGGGAGGAGAGCGCGCGGCGGGCGACGCTGCGCTCGCTCCTGCTGGCCGACACCCCCGGCGGCTATGACGAAGCGGTGGTGGAGGGGCTGCTCGGCACCGGCAGCGTCGACCGCACCCGTGTGCTGCGCGCTCGCCTCAGCGCGCAGTTGACCGTCGGCGGATACTTCGTGAATGAGTTCGCCCTCGGCGGCGTCGCGTTCGCGGGGCTGCTCGCTGCCTGGCGCTCCTCAGCAGGTGCGGTGATCGAACCCCTCGGCGATGCGGCCGTGGATCCGACCGCGCGCGCAGTCGTGGACGAGGTCACCCGCGAGGTGCTCGGGGCGGCGCTCCCCGCCTCTGAAGTGGACGCGCTGACCGTGCTGCTGCGCGTTCGCGGTGCAGTGGCGTCCGGCTCGCCCTCCGACGACACCGATGACGATGCGGCGATCGCCGGGGAGCTGCGGCGCATCGTGGATGCCGTCACGGAGCGCTTCGCAGTGCCGGCACTCGAAGACGATGTGCTCACCCGTCTCGTCGCCCACGTGCAGAACCTGCGCCGCCGCTCCAGCGGTGGCGAGTGGAGCCGCAACCCTCTCACCCGCACGTTGAAGGCGTCCTATCCGCTGCTGTTCGACGTCGCCGTTGCGCTGGCGAGCGCGCTGTACGAGCGGTTCGGGATTCCCGTCCATGACGATGAGGTCGCCTACCTCGCGATGCACATCGGTGGTCAGTGGGAGCGGCGGCGGTCGCTGGAGAACCGGCTGACGGCCACGCTCGTCTGTCCCGGCTACTACGAGATGCACGAGTTGCTGCGCACCGGGATCGAGCAGTCGCTCGGCTCGGTGCTGATGATCACCGACGTGCACACAGACGCGGAACCGGCCGGGGGCTTCGACACGGATCTCGTGCTCACCACACTGGAAGCGGGTCAGAACGCCGACAACGTGGTGCAGATCTCGCCGTTCTTCACCGACGTGGATGCCGAGCGCGTGATGGCGGCGGTCGCGCGGATCCGCCGCTCCCGCCGACTCTCGCAGTTCCGTGCCGAGCTGTCGCGTTACTTCGTGCCCTCCGCCTTCGTCCGCGGGCTCGAGGCGAGCGCCGATGAGGAGAGTGTGATCCGCCGGCTCGGCGCGCTGCTGGTGGCCGACGGCGTGATCGACGAGGACTACGTCGAGAGCACCGTCGCGCGGGAGCGCACCTCATCCACCGCGTTCACCGAGACGCTCGCGGTCCCGCACGCGATCGGGATGACCGCTACACGGACCGCGATCGCCATCGGGATCGCAGAATCCACCCTGCCGTGGGGCGATGCTCGGGTGCAGGTGGTGGCCATGGTCGCGTTCAGCGAGACGGATCGCGAGGCGTTCCAGACCGTGTTCGAGCAGTTCGTCGAGGTGTTCTCGGACGCCGCCTCCGTGCAGCGCCTGGTGCGGCGAGGAACGGATTTCCCTGCCTTCCTGGAGCAGCTGGCCGCTCTCATCGACGGCTGAGGCTCAGGCCGTCGCGGCCAGTTCCGCCACGATCGCGGTGACGATGTCGGCGGCTCCCACACCGCGAGCGCTGACCGTCACGCTCGTGCCTGCGCGAAGGTCAGCCGCCATCAGGGTCAGAACGCTGGCGGCGTTCAGCTCGGGAGCGGATGCGGGGCGCAACAGCACCGTGCCGGGAAACGCCGCGGCGTGCGCCGCGACGGCGGCTGCCGGGCGGGCGTGCAGATCCTGACCCAGCACCACCTCGGTGGCGACCCCGAGGGTCGTCACAGCTCGCCGAGGCGGGCGAGCAGCCCCGTGCGCACCGTGGGCCACTCGTGCGGGAGGATCGAGTACACCACCGTGTCGCGGAGGGTGCCGTCCGGGCCGAAGCGGTGGTTGCGGAAGATGCCGTCCTGCTTCGCACCGAGGCGCTCGATCGCCCGTCGCGAGGTGAAGTTGTGGAAGTGCGTGCGCAGCTCCACGGCGATCACGCCGCACGCGTCGAAGGCGTGGCCGAGCAGGAGCAGCTTCGCCTCGGCGTTGACGCCGGTGCCGCGCGCCTCGGCCGCCAGCCAGGTATACCCGATCTCCGTGCGCGGAAGCTCGGGCTGCACGTTGCAGAAGGTCGTCTCGCCGATGATCGTGTCATCATCTAAGCGTCGGACCGCGAACGGGTTCATCGTGCCGCGATCGCGCTCGGCCAGGCGGGTCGCGATGTCCTCGTCGATGCCGTCCGGTCGTGGTGCCACCGTGTACCAGAGCGCGTCGGTGTTGCCTGCCGCTGCGGCCCGCAGCCCGTCGGCGTGTGCCTCACTCAACGGCTCGAGGCGGACGCGGTTTCCGGTGAGAGTGACGGGAGCGTCGATCATGCGCCCAGTCTAGGCATCCGCCGAGGCATCCCCGTTCTCGCCGGCGGTTCGGCTCATGGCACGTGCGGAGGCCACGGCGCGCCGCCCCGCCGGGATCAGCATCGCGATCGTGACCACCACGATCGTGGCGATCCCCGCCGCCACGAGCAGCACCTCCACCGGCATGATGTCGGCGAGCGGCCCGAAGCCCAGCATGCCCACGGGCATCGCGAGTGCCATCACGATGCCGACGAAGCCGAACACGCGCCCCTGTCGCTCCGGCTCCACGGTCTCCTGCAGCAGCGTCATCGCGGTGGTGCCGAAGAACGGCACGACGAGGCCGGTGAGGAACATCGCGCCGAAGAAGATCCAGACGTTGGGGGAGAGGCCCAGCACGATCGACAGCACGGCGAAGGCGAGGGAGGCGGACGTGATCAGCGTGATGCGGTCGCGCTTGGCGGCCCAGACAGCGACGAGGATGCCGCCCAGAGCCATGCCGATGCTGAAGGCCAGCTCCAAAATCGTGAGGTTGATGACATCCCCGGCCTCATCGCCGGCGGGGAACGTGCGAACCACCATCAGCGGGGTGAGGTTGGAGGGCGCAACGGTGAAGAGGAACACCACCGCGTAGAGCACCAGCAGCCAGCGCACGAAGGCATGACCGAACACGTAGCGCACTCCCGCGACCAGATCGGCGAAATACCCGACCGGCTCCTCCGCCGAGCGATCGACCTTGCGCACGCGCACCAGCGCCAGCAGGCCGATGCCGACCGCGGCGGTGACGACGTCGATCACGAAGATCGGCAGCAGCGCCTGGAGCCCTGACCCGGTGCGAAGCGTGGCCCACGCGAAGATCGCGCCCGCCGCGGCCGGGGCGATGAGCATCATGATCGAGTTGATGGTCTGCATGATGCCGTTGACGCGCATGAGGTGTCGCTGCGGGCTGATCTGCGGGATCATCGCCGAGACCGCGGGAGTCTGGATGCCGGCTCCGGCCGACCGGATCGCCAGGGTGAGGAAGATCAGCCATAGCGGCGCGTACCCCACCAGCAGCAGCGCCGCGAGGATCGCGGTGGTGAGGGCGATGGATCCGTCGGCGGCGATGATCAGCAGCTTGCGGTTGTGGCGGTCGGCCCACACCCCACCGAAGATCGACACGATCGCCTGGGGGAGGAAGCCGAAGAGGGCGGCCAGCATCATGATCGAACCGGAGCGGAACTCCATCGTGAGGTACCAGAAGATGGCGTACTGCACCAGCATCGAGCCGAGGAGGCTGACGGTCTGGCCGCCGAAGAACAGCAGCAGACCGCGCATCCAGTGAGGCGGATCCGTGACCTGTGGCGAGGCGTCGGCGGTGGCGTCTGTCATCATTCCCTCTTCGCGATATATCTCGAGAATCCTACGGTGCCCGAGCTCCCGTGTCGAGACGCGATGAAGGGTGGGACGGTCGTGCCGTCCCACCCGTCATCGCGGTATCAGGAGAACGTGCGGTATCAGGAGAACGTGCTCAGCAGCTCCCGAACCGCGGCGTCCATGGCCGCGATGCGCGCCTGGGACGCCGCGGCGGACTCCGCCTTCGCGTCCAGGTAGACCTTGAGCTTCGGCTCGGTGCCGCTCGGACGCACCACGATGCGCGAGCCCGAGGCGAGCCGGTAGCGCAGCACGTCACCCGACGGCGTGCCCTCGGGCGCCTGCAGCAGATCCTCCGCCACGGCCACGGCGTCATCGCCGAACGCGGCCGGCGGCTGGGCGCGCAGCCCCGCCATGATGCGACCGATCAGTGAGATATCCTCCACGCGGATCGAGACCTGACCGCTGGCGAAGTGCCCGAACGTCTCGCCGAACTCGTCGAGCAGGTCCGCGACGGTGCGCCCTTCGGCGCGAGCATCGGAGACGAGCTTGAGGAAGGCGATCGCGGCGGAGATGCCGTCCTTGTCGCGCACGGTCGTCGGGTTGACGAGGTAGCCCAGCGCCTCCTCGAAACCGAAGACCATGCCGGGCGCCCGGGAGATCCACTTGAAGCCGGTGAGCGTCTCGTGAAAATCCAAGCCGTAGTGGGCGGCGACGGCCCCGAGGCCGGGGGAGGAGACCAGCGAACAGGCCAGCGAGGCGCCCGCGGTGCCCTGCGCTGCGCGGGCGTTCTGCCAGCCCAGGAGCAGGCCCACTTCATTGCCGCTCAACCGGCGCCAGCCTCCCTCGACGTCTGCCGGGATGGCGACGGCCAGCCGATCGGCGTCGGGGTCGTTCGCGATGATGAGATCGGCACCCGCCGCGCGGGCCGCGGCGAAGGACAGGTCCATCGCGCCCGGCTCCTCCGGATTGGGGAACGCCACCGTGGGGAATCGACCGTCGGGCTGAATCTGCTCTGCGACGAGGATCGGCTCGGCATAGCCGGCCTCGGCGATGATCCGGGAGACGGTCTCGTAGCCCACGCCGTGCATCGCGGTGTAGACCCAGCGCAGATCCGCGCCCGCCGCCGGTGCGGGGCCGACCGCAGCGGTTGCTGTCACGTAGGCGTCCAGCACCGACTCGTCGGCGACCGTGTAGTCGTTCGAGCGGGGCAGGGCAGGCACGGCGAGGGTGTCGGCGACCCGCTGGATGTGCGCGGCGATCTGCTTGTCGGCGGGCGACACGATCTGAGACCCGTCATCAGCCCCGCCGAGGTACACCTTGTACCCGTTGTCGTCCGGCGGGTTGTGGCTGGCCGTCACCATGACGCCCGCGTCGGCCCTCAGCAGGCGCACGGCGAACGCCAGCACCGGGGTGGGGAGCAGACGCGGCAGCAGGATGGCGCGCAGGCCGGCTCCGGCGAAGATCTCCGCGGAATCGGTGGCGAACACCTGCGAGTTCCGGCGACCGTCGTAGCCGATCACCACGGTCGGCACGCCGTCGACGTGCTCCCGCAGATAGGCGGCGAACCCGGCCGCAGCCTGCGACACCAGGACCCGGTTCATGCGGTTCGACCCGGCTTCCAGCCGGCCGCGCAGGCCCGCGGTGCCGAACTCGAGGCGCGTGGCGAAGCGGTCCACGAGGTCCGCAGCAGCGCTCTCCTCGCCGTCGGCGACGCGTTCCAGCAGCTGGGCGAGTTCGTCCCGCGTGGTCTGATCGGGATCCTGTGCCAGCCAGGCCTCCGCGCGGGCGACGGCGTCCGCGACGCTCATCAGAGGCGTCCGATCACGCGGGCGAGCAGGTCGGAGATCACCGGCTCGGCCTCGCGCCCGGCCTCGATGACCTCGGCGTGGCTGAGCGGGGTCTTCTGGATGCCGGCGGCGAGGTTGGTGATCAGCGAGAAGCCGAGCACCTCCATTCCGGACTGGCGTGCGGCGATCGCCTCCAGTGCCGTGGACATGCCGCAGATGTGGCCGCCGATGGCCTTCGCCATCTGGACCTCGGCGGGCGTCTCGTAGTGCGGTCCGCGGAACTGGCAGTAGACACCGTCGTCGAGCGTGGCGTCCACCTCGCGGGCGATGCCGCGCAGGCGCGCGCTGTAGAGGTCGGTGAGATCAACGAAGTTGGCGCCCTCGATGGGGGAGTCTGCCGTGAGGTTGATGTGGTCGCTGATCAGCACGGGCTGGCCCGGCTTCCAGGTCTCCTTGATGCCGCCGGCACCGTTGGTGAGCACCATGATGCCAGCACCCGTGGCGGCGGCGGTGCGCACGGAGTGGACGACACGACGCGCGCCGTGACCCTCGTAGTAGTGGGTGCGGGCACCGATGATGAGCACGTTCTTGCCGCCGTCCGTGCGCAGACTGCGGATGGTGCCGACGTGGCCCTCCAGCGCCGGCTTCGAGAATCCGGTGACCTCGGTGGCGGGAATCGTGGCGACGGTCTCGCCGATGAGGTCCGCGGCCTTGCCCCAGCCGCTGCCGAGCGTGAGGGCGATGTCATGGTGCTCCACACCTGTGAGGCGTGCGATGTCGGCGGCTGCGGTGCGTGCGACATCGAACGGATCGGTGGTCGCAACATCCAGGGGGTTGTCGTGGTTCTCAGGCATCCCTCCACTCTAGGAATCTCGATCGGCCCTCACCAGAGCACCCCGCTGCTCATTCGCGCACGTGGCGCGGAGCTGAACAGCAGGTGACGGGCTTCTCGCGGGGGTGGGACAGCGCCCGCATGCGCGCAATGATGCGCCTGCCGTTAGGGGAGAATAGGAGCATGGCATCCCTCTCTTTTGAGCGCACGCAGTCCCTCGCGATCATCGGCGGCGGCCCCGGCGGCTACGAGGCGGCGATCGCGGCGGCTCAGTTGGGTGCCGAGGTGACCCTGGTGGAGCGCGCCGGTGTCGGCGGTTCCGCGGTCATCACCGACGTCGTCCCCTCCAAGTCCCTCATCGCCACGGCCGATGCGGCTGTCGCGATCAGCGAGGCCAGTGACCTCGGCGTGCAGTTCTTCGCGAAGGGCGGCGACGGCAAGCCGCTGAAGCCGCAGGTGGCCATCAACCTCGCCGCGGTCAACAAGCGACTGCTCACCCTGGCTCGCCAGCAGTCCGATGACATGCGCAGCACGCTGCTCGACGCCGGCGTCCGCATCATCAACGGTCACGGTCGTCTGGAAGGGGATCGTGCGGTGGTGGTCTCCACGGGCCCCGGCGGCACCGACTTCGACCGCGTCGAGGCCGACACCCTGGTGGTCTCCGTGGGCGCATCGCCGCGTCGTCTTCCCTCCGCGATGCCCGACGGCGAGCGCATCCTCACATGGACGCAGCTGTACGACATGAAGGAGCTCCCGAAGCATCTCATCGTGGTGGGCTCGGGTGTCACCGGTGCGGAGTTCGCCTCGGCCTATATGAACCTCGGCGCGCAGGTGACGCTGATCTCCAGCCGCGACCAGATCCTGCCCTCCGAAGACACCGATGCCGCCGCGGTGCTGGAGAAGGTGTTCAAGCGCGGCGGCATGAAGGTGCTCAACAAGTCCCGCGCCGAGAAGGTGGAGCGCAGCGATGACGGCGTCGTCGTCACGCTCGCCGACGGTCGCACGGTGGAGGGGAGTCACTGCCTCCTGGCCGTCGGATCGATCCCCAACACGGCCGGGATCGGCCTGGAGGAGGCCGGCGTGCAGCTGGCCGACTCGGGCCATATCGTGGTCAACCGCGTCGCCCGCACCTCGGTGCCCAACATCTACGCCGCCGGCGACTGCACCGACTTCATGCCCCTGGCCTCGGTGGCTTCCATGCAGGGCCGTACCGCCGTGTTCCACGCGCTCGGCGACATCGTGATCCCGCTGGAGAAGGGGCGCATCACGGCCAACATCTTCACGGCCCCCGAGGTCGCGTCGGTCGGCTTCACCGAGCAGGATGTGCTCGACGGCAAGGCGGACGGCGTCGTGCACAAGCTCCCGCTGGCAGCGAACCCCCGCGCCAAGATGATCGGCATGAAGGACGGCTTCGTGAAGATCATCGCGCGGACGGGATCGGGCACCGTGATCGGCGGCGTGATCGTCGCCCCGCGCGCGTCCGAGTTGATCTACCCGATCGCGATCGCCGTCGAGCGCCGCCTCACCGTCGACCAGGTGTCGCGTGTGTTCGCCGTGTACCCGTCGCTCACCGGCTCGATCACCGACGCCATGCGGGCGATGCACCTGGTGAACCGCCAGGAGGCCGGCGTCTGAGTCGACACGCGGTGGGCTGTGTCTGACCGTAGATTGGCGTGGTGAGATCTTCATCTGCCGGTCCCGTCGCGCAGCCGAGCCTGCCGCCGGTGCCGTGGCCGCGTCGGTGGACGCCGCCGCAGCGATCCCGCTTCCCACTTGCGGCAGGCTGGGTGATCATCGCGCTGGCCGTGGTGGCACTGGTCAACCCCGCGGCCCTGGAAGCTGCCGCCGATGAGCCCGTCGGCGTACTCGGCCGCGTCCTCGGTGCCGCGCTGGTCGCCGGATTCGGCGCCGCGATCATCCTCATCTTCCACGGGCAGCGTCATCCCGTGTCACCGCCGCGGCTGATCAACGCCGTCACCCTGACACGCGCGCAGCGCGATCTCCCCGATGACTGGGTGCACTTCTTCCCGGAGCGACGACGCGGCGGGACGATGGTGATCGGCTTCGCGCTGCTGGCGCTGCCGATGCTGGGCGCCGCCGTGGCGGCGGTCGTCGTGATCGTGCGCGATCCGACGCGCGACCTGGTGATCGCGGTCTTCGTCGCCATCGTGATGGGCCTGCTCGGCGTGTTCTTCGGATGGGCCGCGATCCGCATGGCGATCGGACGGGTGCGCGGGGGTTCCTTCGGACAGCGGGCGATGGGCCTCGCCCTCGGGCGCTCGGCCGTGCTCGTCACCGGTGTGGAGCTGGTGGCCGTGATCCCCTGGACCGCCATCCGCCGGGTCGAGGCGACGGTGATGCGCCTCGGTGGGCGACGCCGAAGTGACGCAGAGATCCCCACCATCCTGCTGCACCTGGATCCCGCCGCGGTGGACGCGGAGCTGGCGACGGCGACGTCCGAGGCGGCACCGGGAGACCCGGTGTTCACGATCTCCGCGGACTCCAGCGATGTTCATCCCTGGGTGCTCTGGGCGGCGCTGGCGTTCTTCGCCGACCCCGCGCGGCGGGAGCCGCTCGGCACGACCTTCGCGCAGCGCGAGCTGTCGGCCTGGGCCGCGAGCGTCGCCGCTGTAGACCGCGCACGCCGCCACTGAGTAACACCCGTCACTAACACGAGAACGGGCCCCGAAGATCCGGGGCCCGTTCTCGTGTCAGTGTCTCAGTTGATGGTGAGCAGCTGGTGTCCGGCGGACACGGTCTCACCGGCGCTGGCGTTGATCGTGCCGATCACGCCGTCCTTGTGCGCCTGCAGCGGCTGCTCCATCTTCATCGCCTCGAGGACGACGACCAGATCGCCCTTGACGACCTGCTGGCCCTCCTCGACGGCGATCTTCACCACGGTGGCCTGCATCGGCGACTTCACGGCATCGCCGGAGGCACCGGCCGACGCCGTGGACTTGTGCGAGCGACGCGACGGCGGCGCCGCAACGGGGCGACCCGCACCCACGGCGGGACCGACGATCCGGTCGGGCAGGCTCACCTCGAGGCGCTTTCCCGCGACCTCGACCACCACGGTGTGGCGACCCGCAGCGTCAGCGGTCGGCTCGAGCTCGCCGTCCCACGCCGGGATCTCGTTCACGAACTCGGTCTCGATCCAGCGGGTGTGCACGGCGAAGTTGCCGTCTTCCGCCGTGAACGCGGGCTCGCGCACCACCTGGCGGTCGAACGGGAGCACCGTGGGGAGTCCTGCCACCTCGAACTCGTCCAGCACGCGACGCGAGCGCTCCAGCGCCTCGGCGCGATCCTTGCCGGTGACGATGATCTTCGCCAGCAGCGAGTCGAACGCGCCCGAGACGGTGTCGCCCGCGGTCACGCCAGAGTCGAGCCGGATGCCGGGGCCGCCGAAGGTCTTGAACACCTTGATGGGGCCGGGCTGGGGGAGGAAGCCGCGACCCGGATCCTCGCCGTTGATGCGGAACTCGATGGAGTGTCCCACCGGCTGCGGATCGTCGTAGTCGAGCAGACCGCCCTCGGCGAGGCGGAACTGCTCACGAACGAGGTCGAGACCGGTGACTTCTTCGGAGACCGGGTGCTCCACCTGTAGGCGCGTGTTGACCTCGAGGAACGACACGGTGCCGTCGGCGCCGATGAGGAACTCGCAGGTTCCCGCGCCGACATAGCCGACCTCCTTCAGGATGGCCTTCGACGCCGAGTACAGCAGGTCGTTCTGCTCGTCGGTAAGGAACGGCGCGGGGGCCTCTTCAACCAGCTTCTGGTTGCGACGCTGCAGCGAGCAGTCGCGCGTGGAGACAACCACGACGTTGCCCGCGGAGTCCGCCAGGCACTGGGTCTCGACGTGGCGCGGCTTGTCGAGGAACTTCTCCACGAAGCACTCGCCGCGACCGAACGCGGCGACCGCTTCGCGGGTGGCGGAGTCGAACAGGTCGGGAATCTCCTCGACGGTGCGCGCGACCTTCAGGCCGCGACCGCCACCGCCGTAGGCCGCCTTGATGGCGACGGGCAGACCGAACTCCTCGGCGAAGGCGACGACCTCGTCCGCGGACTCGATGGTGCCCTGGGTGCCCGGGGCAAGCGGTGCGCCCACCTTCTCGGCGACGTGACGTGCGGTGACCTTGTCACCGAGTGCCTCGATCGCCTCGGGAGAGGGGCCGATCCAGGTGAGCCCCGCGCCAATGACGGCGCGGGCGAAGTCGGCGTTCTCCGCGAGGAAGCCGTAGCCGGGGTGGACGGCGTCTGCGCCCGCGCGGCGGGCGACCGAGAGGATCTTGTCGATGACCAGGTAGGTCGAGGCCGAGGTGGAGCCCTCGAGAGCGTACGCCTCATCGGCCAGGCGGGCGTGCATCGCATCCCGATCCTGATCGGCGTAGACGGCAACGGACGCGATTCCCGCGTCTCGTGCTGCGCGAATGATGCGGACGGCGATCTCGCCGCGGTTAGCGATCAAGACCTTCGAGATTGCAGGCATGAGTGCCAGACTACCGCGACGGATGCGCGATCTTTTGAGCACTCTCGACAAGAAACCCTGAAATACGTTTCAGAGGAGCTACCAAAGTCGCCCGAGGCTGTGATCACACCGCCGCGGGGGTCCGATTACCGGTTCCAGAGGGTCGGCCACGCCACGCCGAGCCGCGCGGCGAGTCGTCGCAGGGTGGACAGCGACATGCCGATCACGGTGGACGGCTCGCCCTCGATCCGATCGATGAAGGGCCCGCCCAGGCTGTCGAGGGTGAACGCTCCCGCCACCTGCAGCGGCTCACCGCTGGCGATGTAGGCGTCCAGTTCGGCGTCGGTGAGGTCATCGACGAACGACACGGAGGCGGCAGCCACCGCGTCGGCCTGACCCTCGACGACGCCGCTGCGCACCCGCAGCACGCTGTGACCGGAGTACAACACACCGGTCCGGCCACGCATGCGCTGCCAGCGCTCGCGCGCCACAGCCGGCTCATGCGGCTTGCCGTAAACGGTGCCGTCCAGTTCGAACATCGAATCGCCGCCGATCACGATGCCGTCGAAACCCGGGGCCACCGCGTCGATCTGCTCAGCCATCGCCGCGGCCTTCAGCGACGCGAGCACCTGCACATGCTCCGTCGGCGAGAGCGGGTGCCCGAGCTCTGCTTCGAGATCAGCCACCGCCGCATCCTCATCGACGCCCGGGGAATGCAGCAGCGGCTCGATGCCGGCCTGGCGCAACAGCATGAGACGGGCGGGAGACGTGGACGCGAGCAGCACCTGCATGAGGACAGGCTATCCAGTCTCACGCCGGATGCCCTGCGAGCCCATGGGAGAATCGAGCAGTGCCCACTCCTGATGAAGACACCCTCGACCTGACCATCACCGGCGTCGCTCACGGCGGCGTCTTCGTCGCCCGCCACGAGGGACGCGTGGTGTTCGTGTCCGATGCCATCCCCGGCGAGACGGTTCGAGCGCGGCTCACCGACACCAACAAGAAGTCGTTCTGGCGCGCCGAGACGGTGGAGGTGCTGGAGGCATCCGCGCACCGTCGCCCCCACGTGTGGGCACCCGCGGACGTCGCCAACGCGCCGGAGGATCGGCCCGGCGGAGCCGACTTCGGCCACATCGACCTCGCGCACCAGCGGACGCTGAAGTCTGACGTGCTGACCGATGCGCTGCGCCGATTCGGCGGCATCGAGCGCGCCGTGGACGTCGCGCCGGTTGACGGCGAGACCGACGGTCTGCGCTGGCGCACCCGCGTGAGTCTGCACGTGGACGATGCCGGCAACGTCGGTCCCTACGCCGCGCGCAGTCACCGCGTGATCCCGGTGGAGCAGCTTCCGCTCGCCACCCTCCCGATCGAGCGTGCGGCAGACAAGCTCTTCGCCGGTCGTGGCGATCGCATCGACCTGGTCCAGCCCGCCGACGGACGCGTCCGCGTGGTCAACCGCCGCGCCGAGCAGGACCCGCGCGAGCAGCACGACGTGATCATCGAGACCGTCGGTGATCGTGGGTTCCAGGTCGACGCCGATGGCTTCTGGCAGGTGCACCGTGGCGCGGCCGCGACGCTGGACGCGGCGATCCGCCGTCTCCTGGCCGGAGACCAGATCGATCCCGACGCCTGGCACCTGGACCTGTACGGCGGTGTGGGCCTGTTCGGCGCCACGGTCGCCGGTCTCGGTGGCACACGCGTCACCAGTGTGGAATCCGATGCCCGCGCCACCGAGCACGCGGGGGAGAACCTCGCGGAGTGGGTGGGAGCGCGTGCCGAGACCGCACGGGTCGACCGGTATCTGCGCTCCCTCGTGCAGGGCGCGTCCACGCGGGAGAAGGAGCGGCTGTCGCAGGGCGTCGTCGTGCTGGATCCGCCGCGCACCGGTGCCGGTCGCGGAGTGGTCACCGACCTCGCGGCGCTGTCACCGCGCACCATCGTGTACGTCGCGTGCGACCCCGTCGCCCTGGCGCGGGACCTGGGCACCTTCGGCGAGCTGGGCTACGCGGCGGAGGAGATCGAGGCGTTCGATCTCTTCCCGCACTCCCACCACCTGGAGACGGTCGCGCTGCTGCGTCGCGCGGGCTGATCCATCCGCTGATGTAACAACAGCAGCGGACCGGCGCGAGCCCCGAGATGTCGGGGTTCGCGCGCGCCGCTAGGCTGACCCTATGATCCGCGTGTGCCTCATCGACGACCACGAGTCGGTTCGTCTGGGACTGGAAGCAGCGCTGCTGCGCGAGGGCGCCGACGTCATCTTCAGCGGTGAGGACGTCACGTCCTACCTGCGGTGGCGCCGCGGCAGCACCGAGGCGCCCGCGGATGTCGCCGTGCTGGATCTCGGTCTCGGCGACGGCAGCGCCATCACCGACAACGTCCGCCGTATCGTGCTCGACGGCTCCGCCGTGATCATCCACAGCGTGGCCGATCGGCCTGCCGCGGTTCGCGAGTCGCTGGTGGCCGGTGCGATCGGCGTGGTGAGCAAGTCGGCCCCCATCGGCGAGGTGATCGCTGCTGTCCACACGGTGGCAGAGGGTCGTCCGCTGGACAACGTGGAGTGGGCGAGTGCCGTCGATGGCGACGCCGACTTCGCTGCGGCGCAGCTGTCCCAGCGGGAGCGGGAGGTGCTCGCCCTCTACGCCACGGGTCTGCCGCTGAAGGTCGTGGCCGACCGCCTGGGCATCGCCTTCAGCACTGCCAAGGAGAACATCGCGCGCGTTCGGGCGAAGTACACCGATGTGGGGCGTCCAGCGCCCACCAAGGTCGACCTCCTCATGCGCGCGATGGAGGACGGAATCATCGATGATGCGGACAAGAACGCGCATCGTGCCGGCTGATTCCCGCCGCAGACGAAGCGCCGACGTCGACGCCGAGCCGCTGTTCTGGGGATCGATCCCGGAATCGGGCGGTTTCACCCGCGCGCGCATCGAGCGCATCTTCGCGCTGGTCATCGGGCTGGTCTGCATCGTGTTCGGCGCGCAGGCCGCAGTGGCTGCGCTGGGGAGCGCCGAGACCGGAGCCTGGCATCTGCCCATGGTGATCGCGGTCTTCGGCGCGTTGATCGTCATGATCGTGACGGGCATCGTCGGGCGTGGTGCACGCAGTGGCGCTGGACTGTTCACGGTGGTGTTCATCGCGCTCCTGGTGGTGTGGCCGTTCGCCTCGGAGGGGAGCGTCGTCTCGGCCACCGAGCAGCCGTGGATCTGGTTCCTCATCAACATCGCCACCGTCGGGGCAGCGCTCGCCTTCCCGCTGCCGCTCGCCGTCGCGCTCACCGTGCTGATCCCGCTCGGATTCGCGGCCGTCCGGATCATCCAGGGTGGCGGGGAAGCCGTGTTCTGGCAGGCGAACCTGGCCGACGTGTCGTTCTCGCTCATCTTCGGGTTCGTGCTGCTGATCATCGTGTGGATGACGCGATCGGTGGGCATCTCGGTGGACCGCGCGCGTGCGCGAGCGCTGGACAGCTACGCCGAGGCCGCCGCGATCGATGCAGCGGAGCAGGAGCGGATGGAGCTGGCCGCCCTCATCCACGACAGCGTGCTCTCCGCGCTCATCGCCGCCGAACGTGCCGACTCGCCGCGTGAACGCGAGCTCGCCACCTCGATGGCGCAGGCCGCGCTGTCGGGTCTCGCCGGCGCGGAGGACCCGGAGAACGATGACGACACCACACCGGTGACCACGCGGGTCATCGCACAGGACATCGCGGCCGCGGCACACGGGTTCGGCTTCACCCTGCCGGTGCGGTGCGCCACGGAGACCTCCATTCCGCGCGATGTGGCTCGTGCCCTGACGCTGGCGGCGATCCAGGCGGTCGCGAACGCGATCCAGCACGCGGACGCCGTCGGACTGACCACCGACGTGGAGTCGATTCGCGGTGGCTGCCAGATCACCGTCTCGGATCTCGGTTCGGGCATGGACCTCGCGGCGGTGCCGGAGGATCGCCTCGGAATCCGCGGCTCGATCATCGCGCGGGTCGAGGCGGTGGGCGGAACGGTGAGTCTGCAGTCCTCCATCGCGGGCACGAGGGTGACGATGAGGTGGCTCCCGCCGGATGCCATCGGCGCCCGTCTCGACCCGGAGCGGATGGAGTTCCTGTGACCGTGCTTCCCGTGCGCAGGCTCCTGGTCGGGCTGGGTCTGGTGTTCGCCGTGTATCTGGCCGTGCGCGGCCTCATGTGGACGGCGGTGCCGACGGTTCCCGTCGTGTACCTGAGCGCCCTCGCGCTCGGAGTGATCTCGACGGCGATCTGCCTCTTCGCTGATTCCCTCATTCCCGCGGCCTACCCCGATGCGCCGCTGACGGCGGGCAACCGAGGTCCGAGCAAGCTGCCCGTGTGGGCGGCCGTGCTCGCCGTGGTGACCGCTGCCGTCGTCCCGACCGCCGTCTCGCTGAGCGTGGGCGAATCGCACCGCGCGGACTCCTGGGCCACCAGCTACGTCGGGCTGATCGGCGCGCTGCTCACGGTCACGACCGTGCGTCGTCGCCCCGGCTTCGCGTGGATCGGCACGGCGGCGCTCGCCGCCGGAACCATCGCGTGGCTCGGCCCGATCGTGGCGCTGGGCCAGGGACTCACCGGGTCGGTGATGTGGATCGTGGGTGCTCAGCTGCTGATCGGCTTCCTCGACCGGGCCGCGCGCGATACCGTGCGCCTCGTCGAACTCCAGCGTGCGGCTGTCGCCTGGCAGGCCGTGCAGGAGACGCGACGCCGCGAGCGACGCGTGCGCGTGCGTTTCGCTCTCCAGGTCGCGGCCCCCATCCTGGTGCGGGTGATCCAGTCCGGTGGCGAGCTCACCGCCGAGGAGCGGGCGCAGGCGCGTTTGGCCGAGGGCAGCCTCCGAGACGAGCTGCGTGGTGCGCGTCTGTTGGATGAGCGGGTTCGGGCGGAGCTAGACAGTGCGCGTCGCCGCGGCAGCACCATCACGGTGTTCGACGAAGGCGGTCTCGACGGGCTGGATCAGCAGTCGCTGGATCGTATCCGGGGTGAGCTGGCGGACATCGTGTCGGGCACTGTCGCCTCGCGACTCATCATTCGCACCGCGCGCGATCCGCGCGTCGCCGTCACTGTCGTCGGTCGAATGGACGATGCCGACGAGGAGGACTCGGTGGTGCTGTGGAAGGAGATCCCGCGTCAGCAGATGGCGGAAGAACCCACACGGGCGCGCGACTGATCCGCGGGGGAGCCCCTCTTGTCACCCGTGGATCTGTCGCCCCATGAGTCTCGGGTCGGACGCCGACGAGGGGGAGAAGTTCCTCACCCCTCGTCCTGGCGTCCGAGCCACCCGATGACTCAGACTGCACCGGCATGGACCGTACCCTGAAAACGATCCGACCGGTGAACGCAGAGCGTCGTTCCTTCAGTATGTGCGACATACATGTTCGTGTCTGTCGGTCGTTTGGGGGACAGATCGGCGGTCGTGGCGGACACGACGATGGGCCACCGCGCAAGCGATGGCCCATCGTGAGGATTTCAGCGGCTGAAGCGTCCCCAGCCGACCGCGCGGTCACAGGGGCGCCGCAGACTTCGCCGGGTCTGCATCCACGCCGAGGGGCGCGGACCTTCGCCGGCCTCGAGGCTCGCGACCTCGGCCGCGTACGCGTCGCTGACCACGGCGACCACCGCCGCCAGCTCCTCGGGACTGGGATTTCCCCGACGGATCTCCAGCGTGACCGGGGCCGTGTCCTGCTCGGGGGCCGTGTCCTGCTCGGGGGAGGCGTCGTGCTCGGGGGTGGTGTCGCGCTCGCTCACAGCGGGATGTTCCCGTGCTTCTTGGCGGGCAGCTCCGCGCGCTTGCCCCGGAGGGATCGCAGTGCCTTCGCGATCGCCACGCGCGTGGCCGCCGGCTCGATGATGCCGTCGATCTCGCCGCGCTCGGCCGCCAGGAACGGGCTCGTGACGTTGTAGGTGTACTCGTTGGCGAGCTTCGTGCGCACCGCGTTGACGTCCTCGCCGGCTTCCTCCGCGGCACGGATCTCGCTGCGGTAGAGGATGTTCACGGCACCCTGGCCACCCATCACGGCGATCTCCGCGGTCGGCCACGCGAGGTTCACATCGGCGCCGAGCTGCTTGGAGCCCATCACGATGTAGGCGCCGCCATAGGCCTTGCGCAGGATGACGGTCACCAGCGGCACGGTGGCCTCGGCGTAGGCGTAGATGAGCTTCGCGCCACGGCGGATGACGCCGGTCCACTCCTGGTCGGTGCCGGGGAGATAGCCCGGAACATCCACGAGGGTGACGATCGGGATCGAGAACGCATCGCAGAACCGGACGAAGCGGGCGGCCTTCTCGCCCGCCTCGATGTTGAGGGTGCCCGCCATCTGCGAGGGCTGGTTCGCGATGATGCCGACGCTGCGACCCTCCACGCGGCCGAAGCCGATCAGGATGTTGGGTGCGTACAGCGGCTGCACTTCGAGGAACTCGCCGTCGTCGACGATCTTCTCGATGACGCCCTTCATGTCGTAGGGCTGGTTGGGAAGGTCGGGGATGATCGTGTTCAACTGGCGATCGAGGTCGGTCGTCTCGAACTCGAAGTGCGAGTCGTAGCCCGGAGCATCGGTCATGTTGTTGTCGGGCAGGAACGACAGCAGGGTGCGCGCGTAGTCGATCGCATCCTCTTCATCGCTGGCGAGGTAGTGCGCCACACCGGAGCGGGTGTTGTGCGTGTACGCGCCGCCCAGTTCCTCCATGCCGACGTCCTCGCCGGTGACGGTCTTGATGACATCGGGTCCGGTGACGAACATCTGGCTGGTCTTGTCGACCATGATCACGAAGTCCGTGAGCGCCGGGCCGTAGACGGCACCGCCGGCGGCGGGGCCCATGATGATCGAGATCTGCGGGATCACGCCGGAGGAGGCGGTGTTCATGCGGAAGATCTCGCCGTACTTGCTGAGCGCGAGCACACCCTCCTGAATGCGTGCGCCGCCGGAATCCAGGATGCCGATGATCGGCATCCCGCCGCGCAGCGCGTACTCCATGATCTTGATGATCTTGTTGCCGGAGACTTCACCGAGCGAGCCGCCGAAGGTGGTGAAGTCCTGCGAGTAGAGCGCGACGGTGCGCCCGTTGATGGTGCCGATGCCGGTGACCACCGAGTCGCCGTAGGGCCGGGAGCGATCCATGCCGAATGCCGTGGTGCGGTGGCGCACGTACTCGTCGAACTCGACGAAGCTGCCCTGGTCCACGAGCATCTCGAGGCGCTCGCGTGCGGTCAGCTTGCCCTTCGCGTGCTGCTTGTCCTGGGCCAGCTTCTCGGGCTGCACGACGGCCTCGGTGAAACGGGCACGGAGGTCGGCGATCTTGCCAGCGGTCGTCGCGAAGTCGTAGGTCTCGTCGGTCACGGATTCCACCCTAGTAGCGGTGCCTCGTCGAACACGTGTGGCGAATCGACAATCACGCACCGCGGGTTCTGTACCCGTCGCAGCCCCTCCGCCGCTCGGCATAGGGTGCCGGTATGACGATTCCCGCGAGCGGATACCCCCTCACCGCAGCCGTGAGCCCCCGCGTCCAGGTGGCCGAGCACACCGGGTCCACGAACGCGGATCTGGTGGCGGCGGCCTCGGTCGAGGACTATCCGCACCTGTCCGTGCTGCTGACGACCGACCAGCGCTCGGGGCGGGGGCGACTGGATCGGCGCTGGGAGACCCCGCCCGGATCCGCGCTCGCGCTCAGCGTGTTGCTGCACGTGGGTGAGCTGCCCATCGAGGCGCGCGGTTGGATTCCCCTGGCGGCCGGGTGGGCGATGACCGAGGCGATCCGCGCCCAGCTGCCGGACCAGGACGTCGCGCTCAAGTGGCCGAACGACGTTCTCGTGGGAGGCCGGAAGATCTGCGGCATCCTCGCGGAGGCGACGCTCGACTTCGCGGCTGTCGTGGTCGGGTCCGGGATCAACACCGCCATGTCGCCCGAACAGCTGCCCGTCGAGACGGCTACCTCTTTCGCCGTGGAAGGGGAGGTCTGCGACGAGGACCGTCTCAGCGCCGACTATCTGGTGCGTCTGGATCGCGCGCTCGTCGCTCTGACCGCTGCCGGTGGCGACGCGGTGGCGAGCGGCCTGCACGCGGAGGTCGTCGCGGCGTGCGGCACGCTCGGACTCCCGGTGCGCGTCTCCCTTCCCGACGGGTCGCTGCTGGAGGGCATCGCCTCGGGGATCGACGCCGAAGGGCGACTGCAGGTGACTCCCGCCGGGGCCATCCAGGCGGAGTCGGTGTCGGCGGGCGACATCGTGCACCTGCGTTTCTGACGCGGGCGGTCGTCGGGGCGCGCCGCTGCCCGCGTCCGCGACGTGAGAGGGGACAATGGAGTCATGACCGAACCGGGATCGATCGGGGGGCGCCCGCTCACGCCGGCACCCGGATCGCCGGTGCCCGAACTGCTCATCGCGCGAATGCACCCGCACGCACGACGACTGTTCTGGTCGGCGCTGGTGCTGATCGCCACGGCCGCTGCGGTCGGATGGTTCACGGGCAACCCGCCGGTGCCGTGGCTGACCGACCTCATGCTGTGGCTGGCGGGCGCGATCATCGTCGTCCTGCTGGTGCTGGTGCCGTACGTCATCTGGTCCACCCGACGGGTGACCATCACCACCCGTCGGGTGATCGTGGCGGACGGGCTCTTCTCGCGTCGTCGTCGTGAGCTCTCTCACGCTCGCGGGTACACGGTGTCGCTGCGCCGCGGCCCGCTGCAGCGGCTGTGGGGGAGCGGAACCCTCACCCTCTCGAACGGCGTGGAACCCCCGCTGCATCTCACAGATGTCCCGCACGCCCGCCTGGTCCACGAGGTCCTGGTCGACCAGGTCGAGGTGAACCAGATCCTCGCCCACCGCGACCAGCAAGCCGGCACCACGGGCCCCCTCATCTGACGCGCGTCGCACCTCGCGCTCGCCCCTCGCGACACTCGCCCCAACCGCGAGACTTCCGTGTGTGGGCGACACTCGCCGCGTTGCGCTGATTCTCGCCCACAGACGGAAGCCTCGCGGGTTCTGAGTGCGCCTTCAGGGTGCGGGGGTTTTGCCCGCGCGGGTGCGGGCGGGCGCGGGGTGAAGAG